>DASTMP010000130.1:0-19690 GCA_035714085.1 Blastocatellia bacterium | reverse complement strand
TTTCACTGGCGCCGCGATCCAGGCTTCGTGACGGGCTTTGCGCACCAAGAAACAATCGGTCTGCGGCGCCTGTTTGTACTCGCCCAAAGCGGGCGAAAACAACTTAATATTTGTCAGAGAGTCAACATACAAGAAACGAAGGGCACGAAGGTTTTTCTATTTTTCTTCGTGCCCTTCGTTTCTTCGTGATTGATTTTCCGAATGGGCCTGTTCAGGAAGACTGGCGCCGGCGGAAGCGGCGCACTTTGGCCAGGTTGCCGCACATCTGCATATCACACCATTGACGCCGGCTGTTTTTGCTGATGTCCAGAAACATCCAATGACATTCTTCTCCGCGGCATTCCCGCAAGCGCGTCAGGTCGTCCGTAGTCAACATCTCCGCCGCCGAATCCGCGATCCACCAGAGCATCCGATCCAGCGCGTTCTTCGATTCCGACCATTCCCAGACGAGATTCCCCTCGCCGACGCCGAGCCGGACTTGACCACGCGCGACGTTCAACTCCATATTGAGCGAATCGAGGTCGGACGCGCGCGGGCGCGTCCCGTGAATGATTGCGGCGCAGATGCGATAGATTGCCCCGCGCAGCGCAACGGCGCGGTTGAGCGTCGCGGCGGCCTCTTTATCGCGCCGCCCGGCTTCACGCGCGAGCGCCTGCGCTTCGTTGGCCCGGAGCAGCTTCGTATGCAGACTCCACGCCAGCAGATCGAAGTAATCATTCAGCTTGTCAGCGCGCGCGACCGCCGCGTAAGGATCGCTCTTCCCTCTTGCCGGTCCGGGATTCCACCCTCCGACAGTGTTCACAAAATCAAGGCACAAGCGTCCGCCAACCAGCTTCATCCGCGCCGCAGGTCGTTCACCGAAGTTCATGGTTTCCTCTTTTGGCGGTAACCGATAAAATCTTATTGACAGGTTACATCTGACAGTTTATCGTGTAACCATCAATCGCAGTGTAACCGGTTACTCGCAAACCGTCAATTTATGCGATAAGGAGCATACATGCTGGCCAGAATTTGGCATGGAGTCACGTTAGCGGAGAAAGCCGACGAATATCTCGCTTACCTGAATCGGACTGGTGTTCCTGATTACCTTGCGACGCCGGGCAATCGCGGCGCGTCAGTGTTGCGCCGTCTGGACGGGGAGCGCGCGCATTTTCTGACGGTCTCGCTGTGGGATTCGCTGGAATCCATCAAACGCTTCGCTGGCGAAGATTACGAACGCGCCCGCTACTACGCCGAGGACGGGAAGTTTCTGCTCGAATTCGAACCGACGGTACAGCACTACGAATATTATGCGAATTCGAACAGCGACGCCGGATGACGCGTCCGCCATCACGTCAACGCTTCATAGCGCGTTTCTGGAAACAGCGATTTTCATGTGGATGAATAGGCGCCGCAGGAAGCCGCAAAACACAGAGAAATCATTATGCCCTGCGGCGCCTTGCGGTTTTCCCTGTCGCGACGAAACGTTTCACTGACCAGTTACTCGTAATCGAAGGTAAAAAGATATGTTAAAAATTCAAACAATCATTGATGACATGAAGAACATTCACGACGGCGACGCATGGCACGGGCCTTCGCTGAAAGAAATCCTTTCCGGCGTGACCGCCGAGCAGGCCGCCGCCAGACCGCTGGCGAACGCGCACAGCATCTGGGAAATCACATCGCACATTGCCGCATGGGAAGGCGTTTTCATGCGCAGGCTCGACGGTCTGCAAATTAACGAACCGGAAGAAGGAGATTTCCCGGTTGTGACTGACGCGAGTGAAGAAGCTTGGCGGCGGACGCTGGCCAGATTCGACCAGAGGCATCGCAGCCTTCTCGAAGCGATCGCCGAGTTGACGGAAGAGCGATTGCGCGAAACAGTCGTCGGAAAAGACTACACGGTCGAATACATGTTGCGCGGCCTCGCGCGCCATCACGTCTATCATGCCGGACAGATCGCGTTGCTGAAAAAAGGCTGATACGCAATTTTTTTCCGTCGCTGTAACCTTTCGCACGCCGCAGACGTGATCACGGTAGAAAACGCATTTGCTGGCGCGCCTTCATGTCGCATTGCGACGTCTTGAAAGGATGAAGGCGCGCCGCGTAGTAATGAATTAATTCGTTGCTACGTGACGCATAAATTTGGCGCCTACGTGGTTATTTTCTGAGGATATGAACATGAAAGAGAAAGCGATCGGGTCGAACGTAGCGGTTATCGGCGGCGGGCTGGCGGGACTTACCGCGGCGAACTTTCTGGCTCGCGCCGGGTTTAGTGTGACGTTGTTCGAGAAATCGAGCGCCACTGGCGGGCGGGCGAGGACGGACGTGGAGCGGGGTTTCCATTTCAACCTCGGCCCTCATGCGCTCTACGCTGGCGGCGCGGCGATCAGGATTTTGCGCGAGTTGGGAGTGGAATTTCAGGGCAGGCTGCCTGCCACGTCTGGCGGCTTCGCGATTGATCGCGGCGCAAGACACACGCTGCCGGTCGGCCCGATTTCGCTGCTTACCAGCGGGCTGTTTGGCCTGGGAGCAAAACTGGATACGGCGCGATTGCTGGGCGGCATCGGCAAATTCGACGCGCGCAGCGTCGAGCGGCTCAGCATGCAAGAGTGGGCCGAAAGAGAGATCCGGCGCGACGACGCGCGGCGCCTTTTCCATTCATTCATCCGCGTCAGCACGTACGCCGATGACCCGGAACGCCAGAGCGCGGGCGCGGCGATAGCACAATTGCAGTTAGCGCTCGCTTCCGGGGTGCTTTATCTCGACGGCGGCTGGCGGACACTCGCACGCGGCTTGCGCGACGCGGCGGAGAAGGAGGGAGTCAAGATTATCGCCGGCGAGCGTGTGAAGGCGGTCGAGCGCGACGAGCGCATGCGCGGCGTGCGGCTCGCGGGTGATGGGTTTCACGCAGCGCAGGCGGTCGTCATCGCCGCCAGTCCGGCCGAGGCATGTGAATTGATTGAAGGGGGCGAAGGGACTGTCTTGTCCGAGTGGGCGAAGGCGGTGATCCCGGTGAGGGCCGCCTGCCTCAACGTGGCGCTGGAATACCTGCCTGATCCGCGGGCGCTGTTCGCGCTCGGCATCGATCGACCGTATTACTTCTCTGTTCACTCGGCGGCCGCTAAACTCGCGCCCGAAAACGGCGCGGTGATTCACGCCGCGAAATATCTCGGAGCTGGCCCGGACGCCGACCCGAGGTCCGTCGAGCGTGAGTTGGAAGAGACGCTTGACACGATGCAGCCCGGGTGGCGCAATGCGGTCGTCGCCAGACGGTTCCTACCCATGATGACCGTTTCGAACGCTCTCGTCACTGCGGCGCAAGGAGGCGTGACTGGCCGTCCGCTACCCGACGTTCCCGGCGTCGAAGATTTGTACGTCGCTGGCGATTGGGTTGGGCCCGAAGGCATGCTGGCCGACGCGAGTATGGCGAGCGCGAAGCTGGCAGCCGAGGCCATTGCGGGGCGTCGCGTCGTGAAGATGGCGGCGGCCGCTTAATGAAATGTATCGAGCGAACGGAGACGAACAGTAATGAGTTCCGCAGCCACGCAAAGTTTCACGGCTTCTGCGTTTGAGGAAATATTCCGCGCTCACGAACGATTCATCTGGGGACTGTGTTACCGGATGACAGGCAACGCGGCGGACGCCGACGACCTGGCGCAAGAGACGTTTGTGCGCGCGTGGGAGCGGCCTCCCGCGAGGACTGGCGAGCCGTGGCGGCCGTGGCTCGTAAGCGTTGCGATGAATCTGAGCCGCGACCTGCTGCGGCGGCGCAAGAGGCGACGTTACGAAGGCCCGTGGCTGCCTTCGCCGATCGAGACTGGCGACGAGGCCACGCCGCCGTCCTACGAGCCAGTTGACGAGGAGGGAAATCCTGCGGCGCGCTACGACATGCTCGAAAGCGTGTCGTTCGCCTTCCTGCTCGCGCTAGAAGCGTTGACGCCGGCGCAGCGCGCGGTGTTGCTGTTGCGCGACGTCTTCGATTATTCGGTCAAAGAGACCGCCGACTCGCTCGGCATGAGCGAACCGAACGTCAAGACCACGCATCACCGCGCAAGGCGGGCGATGCGCGATTACGACCTGGAGCGCCGGCCCCCGACGCGTTCGCTGCAGGAACAGACGCGGAGCGCGATGGAGCGTTTTCTTCAATATCTTTTCAACCGCGACGTCGCCGGGGTCGAAGCCATGCTGGCTGAGGACGTGCGGCATCTGGGCGACGGCGGCGGCGAATTCATCGCGGCGCGCTCGCCAGTAGTTGGCAGGCAAAAGGTCGCCCTTTTCAATTTGCGCCTGGGCGAGTTGAAGCCCTATGACGCGCGCATAACCTGGCGTATGCTCAACGGACTGCCCGCGATTGTGACGGAGCTAAGGCGCCCTAAGGAGAAAATTGCGCCGCGCATCGTGACGACGTTTGAACTGGACGCCGCCGGCAATATCAAACGCATATTCAATGTTCTCGCCACTCGCAAGCTGACCGCCGTGCGATAAATTGAAACGGTGGAATACTGGGCAAGAAAATATAAATCACTCTTCGTTCTCGCCCCACCGGTGGCCAATAATCACTTCGATCTTTTGCGCGGTGGCTCCGCGGTAGAACGTCACCACCACTTTGCTGCCGGGTCTGACGGCGCGGATGTGGCGGTTGAATTCGCCAGGCGTTTTCACCGGATGGCCGTTGAACTCGGTGATGACGTCGCCGGCCCGCAACCCGAAGAGTTCAGCTGGGCCGTTAATGTGTAGTTCCCTCACCTCCACGCCCCATTTTTTTGTGCCGGGGATAGTGCGGCGAAAAGAATCGAGTATTCCTAGAAAGCCCTGATCACGCGGTTCCATTTTAGGCTGAGGCGGCGGAAAGGCGCGGTCAGCGATCTTGATCCGCGAGCTTATCTTCGCCCCATCGCGATAGACCTGCAACGGGACTTCCTGGCCGGTCTCCAATGATTTAAGAACCTGCGACAGCTCGCTGTCATTGCGCACCTGCTGACCGTTCAATTCCGTCAACAGATCGCCACCTTGAATTTTGGCCAGAGCGGCGGGGCTGTCATCGCTCATCAGGTTGTTGATGAAAATTCCCTGGACGCCCGGGAACTCCGTAGCCGAATAGTCTCCCTGCTTAAAACCCAGCGCGTTCTGAACCGCTATTTCGTATTCGCGGCGGGCCATTTCGTCGTTCATTTCTTCAGCCACTTGTCGCGTTTCAGCCGCCTCACGCGGATCAACCGGCCGACGACGGCTAATGCCTCTTCCAATTCCTATGCCCAGGCCGATGAACGTGAACAGCATCAGAGCGAGCAGCGCCCAGATGTGCTTCTGTCTAAACAACGCCTTGACTAGCGTCGCAGTCTGGCGCAACGGAGATGAAGATTGGGGAGCGGCGTAGGCGGCATACTGAGGGGCGTAGAGAGGGTTGGTAGGATCGGGCGTCCCTGGCGCCGCCGGGAGCGGGGCGGAATGACTGAAGCGACGAGTGTCATCAAATTCCGCGATAACTGGCGCGACCACAACGCCACAGTTCCGGCAGTAACGATCGGACCCGATAATCTCGCTTGAACACGTGCGACAAATTGCCATAAAACCTCCTCAAAGGTTGTGCGTGAATGTCATGTCATTTTCCCCAATTACGAAGCCGGCGTCACAATTGTTCGGTTCCCATAAAAATACTTGGATGGCGGTTCGCGACAATTGTAAGCGGCTGACGGCGGCGAAATCTAATTGAGCGAGCGGCGGAGCGAGACTATACTGCTCGCAGTTTGACCAGCGTTTATCGGTAGACATTTCCAGGGAGGTTACGACAATGAAACGTAAAAACATCTGGACGCTCTTTTGCGTCATCGGTATCTATCTGTTCATGCCGCAACAAGGTTACGCGCAGTCCGGCGCGACTTCCGCGACCAATAAACCCAGTCAAGAGCAAATCGTTCGAGAGATATTGAGCGAAGTGCGCCAGCTCAGAGTAGAAATCCAGCGATTGAAGGCGAACGCTTATCAAACTCAAGTCGTAATTGAGCGGCTGCGATTGCAACAAGATCAAGTTGCCCGGCTGACGCGCGAGATCGGCGAAATCCGCGAGAAGATCAGCGAGACTCAAATCAGTCAGGTAAAAATGAACGGAAGGCTTAAGGAGACTGAAAAACAGGTGGAAGCCGGTGTGATAAGCCAGAGCGAACTTAAGAGGATAAGCGACGAAATCGAGGGATTGAAGCAACGGGAACAGAGACTAACAGAGCAGGAGTCTCAACTGTCGGCCGAGTTGGACGCGGAGCGCGTCAAGCTGATAACCCTCAACAGACAGTTGGATGAACTGGGGCAGGAGACGACGGGCGCCGGGATCGAGAAGAAATGACGGCAAATGAAAAACCATATGAAGCAGCGTAATTTTCAACTGATCGAAACCAACGGCGTCCGGTTACGCGCCGTAGTCGAAGGCAAAGGCCCGCTGGTCATTCTCCTGCACGGCTTCCCGCAGTGCTGGTATCTCTGGCGACATCAGATTGACCCTCTTGTTGAAGCCGGGTTCCAGGTCGCCGTACCCGACCAGCGCGGCTACGGCGGCAGCGACCGTCCCGCTGAGATCGAAGCCTACAACATCATCGAGTTGACGAACGACGTCATCGGATTGGCGGACGCGCTCGATCATGAACGGTTCATCGTAGTCGGCCATGATTGGGGCGCGCCGGTCGCATGGCATACGGCGCTCTTGTACCCACAGCGCGTGCGCGCGGTCGTTGGCATGAGCGTGCCGTACAATCGCTGGCGAGTCGGAACGATGACGCGGCAGGAGAATTTCGGCGACAATTTCTGGTACATGGTCTACTTCCAACAGCCGGGCCTGGCAGAGGCTGAACTCGAAGCCGACATCAAGAGATCGCTGCGGACGATTTATTTCATGATCTCCGGCGACGTTCCTGCTGAAATGCGGCCCGCCAGAAAACCCGCCACAGCAAAGTTCCTAGACGGCATGACCGACCCGGAGCGCTTCCCGTCGTGGCTGACTGAAGAAGACCTCGATTACTACATCGCGCAGTTCGAGCAGAGCGGCTTTCGCGGGCCATTGAACTGGTACCGAAACATTGACCGCAACATCGAAATAACTCCCCAACTTGAAAGCGCGAAAATCGAACAGCCATCATTTTTCATCGCGGGGAAGAAAGACCCCGTGCTCTCATTCGGGGGAGGCGGTCGGTTAAGCCAGATGGACGAGTGGGTAACTGACATGCGCGGCAAGGTATTCATCGAAGGCGCCGGGCACTGGGTACAGATGGAACGACCAGCGGAGGTCAATGATGCGCTGCTTGGATTTCTGAAAACATTGTCCTGAGAAGTAAAACTATGATCTTGACGGGGGCGGTACAGAGCGGAGAAAACAATTTCTCCTATTGGCTCTCAAAATTGGAGCCTTACTACACCGCAAAGACTGGAATAAAGCTTTTCCCCGGAACCTTGAATGTTCATTTGAGCCAGGCCTATGAATTGCCTTCAGAGACGCTCTGCTTGAGAAAAGAAGAGTATGGAGGCGAAGTCTCGGTGAGAATAATGCCCTGCCGAATCTTCGGCAGAAATGCTTTCATACTGAGACCTTACCGCGACAATTCTGAGGATAATTACGACAAGCGGGTTCTGGAGATCGCCACAGATATAAAACTCCGGGACGCATATCACCTTGAGGACGGAGATTTAGTGCAGATAGAAATCCAGGATTGGATGACTCCGCACGAAGACCGTCCTGATTTACCCGTCAGTCCCTAATAACGAAGCCAAAATCGCTTTCGCCCTACTTCGCAACCAACTCCAGCGCCACCATAACCTGACGATCCCGCAAATAGAGGTTCGCGCCGGAAAGGGTGGGCGCTGTCCAGGACAAGTGTTGAAGAAGAGGCATCTTCGCAAGCACGCGGAACTCCTTCGGCGTAGCCTCGATCAGGGCCAGGGTTCCATCCTCGTCGAGCAGAATCAATTTATCGTCCGCCCCAAGAAGCTGCGCTTTCGCAAAGCCTCGCTGCTGCCAGGCCACCTCGCCGCTGCGCAGATTCACGCATGTCATAAACGCCGGGCCGTCGTGGCCGCTGGACAAGTACCCGTAATCGCCATGCCGAATCACCGTTCCGAAATGCGACTGGAGACGCCGGTTGTGCCACAGTTCCTTGACCGTCGTTTTTCCGCCGGATTGATGGAGTTCGAGCGCGCGACTCCCGCCGTTATAAGCCGAGGAAATGAGCAGCAGATTACCCGGCGCCCATATCGGCGTAGAGATCGCCAGTCCGTACTCTGTGGGATGACTATGCTGCCAGAGCAATTGGCCATTGTCCGGGCTGAAGCCGATCACGTCGGAGGCCATCAGGGCGACGACTTGCGGTTGACCATCCACATCGATCAGCACGGGTGACGAATGAGCGTTCATGAAATTCATGTTCTTCCAGAGGACTGCGCCGTCGCTCTGTCGCAAGGCCAGCGCCGCGGCGTCGCGGCCGCCCGCCAACAGTATCAAACTGTCCTTGTAAGGCAGCGCGTGGCAGGAATAGCCGAATTCCAGGCGCGTTCCACCGAACTCCCTGTAAATATCGTGAGACCAGACTGGCCGTCCCGTCTTCTTGTCGAGTGAATGGATCTGGCCGATTCCACTGGCCGTAACCAGCCGGTCTCCGACGACCTGCGGCATCGCGTACGGCCCCGGCCCGACCCCTTCGGAATAAGCGTTCTTAAAGGTGGCCTCGTAGGCGTACTCCCACAAGGTCTTCCCCGTGCGCGCGTCGAGCGCCGTGACGACATCCTGTGAACCGCGCCGGTATGCGGTGTATAGCGTCGTTCCCTCGACGGCGATCCCCGAATAGCCGTCTCCGAGCGTGCGGCTCCAAAGCTTTCGCGGCCCGCTGGCCGGCCACAAGCTAGGGAGTCCGCTGGAGGGCGTAACGAAATCGCGTCGCGGCCCGCCCCATTGAAGCCAATCATTTGACGGAGCCGGCCTGGCGCCTGTTTGTGGCGCGCGGTTGGCCGGACGCGGCTTCTGATACCAGGCCTCGATCGGTTGCGTGAACGCCAACAGCGCGGCGCCGAGTACCGCAAAAAGCGCCCGCCTGATGGCAAGACCTGCTCTTTGAGCGGCGATCTGATATTGATGTTTGCAACGTTGGTTGGTCATATGTGGCTCTCTTTCATTTATCACTAGACGATGTGACGGTGGTTGGTCCGTTCACCGTAGACAACCTGATCACTGGATTCGGACCGCCGAATTCGATCAGCTGCGGCCTGTCCCAGGTCCGCACAGCTCCCTTGCACTGCGCGGCGCGACATATGACCGGAGAATGCTCCGAAGCGTCCACTCGCACCGCCGACTGGTAATCAGATGGCAACGACAACACTACCGGGCCGTTTTGCGTGCTCCCCTCCAACTCGCCACTCTCCCATCGGCTGCCGATCAGTTGGACTGTGAGCGGGCCGTTCTGCGCTTTCAAGCGGTGCTCTCCTCGATTGCCGGAGATGGTGATTGGGCCGTTCTGCACTTCCGCGCGAACCTGGCCATCAACATCGCGAAGCGTCAACGGGCCGTTCTGGTTCCTCGCTTCTATGTTGGCTGTGATGGAGCTGACTCCGATCGGCGAATTTTCCGCTTCCAGGTCCATCGCCGCGCCATTGGGAGCCTGGATGATAAGATAGCCCATCCAACTGTCGCCACTCGGCCCTGTCACAGTCACGCGCCCGTCCTGCGCCGACAGCGCAAGCTGCGCCAATAATCTCTGCGCCTCCGCGGCGCTCTCTCCAGCGGCGCCCAGGCAGGCTTTGATCGCGTATTGATCGCGATCCCATCCACTCACCTGAATGCCTCCGCGAAAAGCCGCCTTAATCTGTAGCAAAGAGACAGCCGACCTGGGCAGCGTCCGCTCCTGTTCTGAGCGGACAACCTGCAGGTCGTCCACTCGCATGGTGATCTGTCCGCAGTTGGTGATTGTCTTATCGCGCCCGGTGTTGATTGAAAAGCCGCGATGATCTTTTCGCTGGGCGGAGCTATTCACGCAATTTAAACACAGACTCGCGAACGTAAGCGCGAGCAAAAAGAGAAGAGCTTTTTTCATGGTTACACGTCCTCGGTAAATAGCCAGGATTTATTCGTACCTGAGAGCGATGATCGGGTCCACCTTCGTCGCACGCCGCGCCGGAATCCAGCAGGCCACCAAGGCGACGATTGTCAGCAGCGACGGGATCGAGCCGAAGGTCAGCAGGTCTGTCGCGCTCACTCCGAACAGCAGGTTCGCGATCAGCCGCGTTAGCGACCATGACGCCGCCAAACCGATGGCGACGCCGATCAACACCAGCGTCATGCCTTGCCGCAGCACCATGCGATGGACGTGGCGCGCTCCCGCTCCGAGCGCCATCCGAACGCCGATCTCCTGCGTGCGCTGGCTGACTGCATAGGACATTACGCCGTACAGCCCGATGACGGTCAGCGCCAGAGCCAGCGCCGCGAAGACGCCCATCAACACCATCAGGAATCGCTTGTCGGCCACACTGCGATCGATCAAAGACTCCACCGTTCGCACTTTCCACATCGGCTGATCGCTGTCTACTTTCCACACAGCCTGACGGACGGGTTCGGCCAGACTCATCGGCTCGACCGATGCGCGGACGACGACCGTGGCGAAGATGCCCGGCGACTGGCTGTAAGCGTCATACATCTGCGGCCGCGCTTCTTCTTCCAGAAAGTAATGTTTCGCGTCGCCGACGACGCCGATGACCACGCCGGTCGTATCATCCTCCTCGATCTTGACTTGCTTGCCGATGGGGTCTTGATCGGGCCAGAACCGGCGCGCCATGGTTTGATTGATAAGGAAGACTCGCGGAGTGTTGAGTTGATCATGCTCGCTGAAAAGACGGCCTTTGATGAGAGGAATGCCTATCGTCTCGAAGTAATTCGGCATTGCAGTGTTGAACATCGCGCGCGGCCCTTTGCCTTTCGGCGGGATTTCGCGATCCGGCAGGATGATCTCCGTGTCGCCTCCGTTGCCGCTAAACGGCAATCCTCTGACCAGCGAAGCCGATTTCACGCCGGGAACGTCTCGGAGGCGCTCGGCGACCTGGCGATGAAAATTCCATTGCGCTTCGCTCTGCTGATACTTGTTGCGCGGCAGCCGGTATTCCAGCGTCAGCAGATTCTCCGGATTGAAGCCGGGATCGACGCGCAGCAGTTTGTCAAAGCTGCGGATCAACAGTCCGCCGCCGATCAACAGCAACATCGACAGCGCGACCTGCGCCACGACGAACGCGCCCCGCACGCGATTCCACTTTGCGCCTTCGCCGCCGCTGCGCCCACCCTCCTTCAACATCGTGTTCAATTCGGGCCGCGCGAGTTGAAAGGCCGGAGCCAGCCCGAACAACCAGCCTGTCGCCACGGCCACCGCCAGCGTGAAGATCAAAACGCGCTCGTCAACTCTGACCTCCTCGCCACTGACGAAATTCTGCGGCAGTCTTCGCAACGCCGCTAAGCCCCATTGCGCGAGCAGCAACCCCAAACCGCCGCCGGCCAGACTGAGTAATGAGGCTTCGGCCAACAATTGACGGATGAGCCGCCACTTGCCAGCGCCTAACGCCGCGCGCAAGGCCATCTCACGGCGCCGCGCCAGACCGCGCGCCAGCAGCAGGTTCGCCAGATTCGCGCAGGCGATCAACAGGATCACTCCGACTGTGGCAAAAAGCAGATACAACATCCGGCGCAATCCGCCGACAAGGAATTCATGTAAATATTCCACCTTCGCGCCGCGTCCCGCGTTCTCTCCGGGATAAGCCAGCGACAGTTGATTGGCGATGGTATTCATCTCGGCTTGCGCCCGCTCCAGACCAGCGCCCGGTTTCAGATGCCCGACGCCCAGCAGCAACCGGAAATCACGATGCGCCGTGTTACCGGGAAAGACCGACGCTCCCATCCAAACCTCTACCTCGGAATCGAGCGGCTGTTTGAAATTCGCCGGCACAACGCCAATCACGCTAAATGGCTCGCCGTTGAGGATCAGCTTCTTGCCTGCCAGGTTCGGATCGCCGCCCAGCCGCTCCCGCCAAATCTTTTCGTTGACGACAACCACTTTTTCCGCGCCCGGCCCGTCTTCGGACGGCGCAAACGTTCGCCCGATTACTGGATTGAGATTGAAGACTTGAAAGAAATTGGCCGCCACGTAAGCGCCGCGCACGCGGTCAGGCCGCTCGCCGCCAGTCAGGTTGACGCTCTGCGAGATAAACCCGGTCAGGTCTTCCAGCGACTGCGCCTGCGCCTGAAACTCACGCATTTCCTGAATGGACATGATGTCGCGCTGGCCATCCACCGCCGTCGTGAACAGCATGATCAGCCGGTTCGGATTGTGATAGGGCAGCGCGCGAATCAGCGCCGCGTTCACCACACTGAAAATCGCCGTGTTCGCGCCAATGCCCAGCGCCAGCGTGAGCGCGGCGATCAACGTGAAGCCGGGTTTCTTCTTCAACATTCGCGCGCCGTAGCGCAGGTCTTGCCAGATGGTGTTCATATGCGACCCCTGTGGAAGTTGTTTGGAGTTCTGGCAGATGGGGGTTGAAAAATAACCGCAACAATAATGCAGGGGCGCGTATTCCGCGCCCATTCGACCTGGTAATGGACGTCGCGGGGAAAACCCCACCGCTACGCTGTTAGCACGTCTTCAACTTCCGTGCCGCCCCCTTCATTTCCTTAAATGCAGTCTGTAATGGAGTTGAGTTGAGAGATAGGAGAGCGTGGCGCCTCATGCTGTTCGGTTTCGGGAAAGCTGAATCCCAAGAGCGGGCATTGAATTACTGGCGACTGACTACAGATAACTGTCTACTGGGGACAAATAAACACTTTTCTTGCCGTTGTTGTTTATATGTCCTCAGTCACCAGCTTTCAGTTGTCAGTCGCCAGTCTTTCACTTCCGGGAAGATTGAACCAAAAATGGGGCGCCGATTTACTGGCGACTGACTACGGATAACTGTCTACTGGGGACAAATAAACACTTTTCTTGCCGTTGTTGTTTATATGTCCTCAGTCGCCAGCTTTCAGTTGTCAGTCGCCAGTCTTTATCTCGTTTCGGCGCCAACTTTGTTCATCAACCCGTTTAACATTTTTCCCACTTCAGAGGCGAGGCCGAGTGCGGGTTCAATCTCTTTCATGAGGAGAAGATTCAAACGGTCAATAATCAGCAGTTGCGTTTCGAGCGACATCAATGTGCCGTGCGCCAGCGAAAGACGCGAAAAATATTCACTGTTCGTTTTTCTTCCCGCACCGTCCGAAATGTAAGACGGGACGTTGCTGGCGAAGTTCTTTATTCTGCTCGACAAGCCAAAGTTTTCGCTCGGCGGCAGTTTCTCAGTGAGTTGATAGCAAACGACGACCAAATCCATCGCCTTCTGCCATACCAACAAATCTCGGTAATTTTGTATCGGCATATCCGTCTCCTTTATTGACCGAGTCCCTGTCGCATTTCACGCCGCAGCCAGGCTTTTGCCATCGTCCATTCCCGCCTGACGGTTGTGGTTGAAACGCCGAGCGCTTCGGCGGTCTCTTCTATGCTCAGACCGCCGAAGTAGCGCAATTCTACGATCAGATTCTTGCGCGGGTCCTTTTCGGCCAGGGCGTTCAACGCATCATCAAGGGCGATTAGTTCTGGATCGGTAGGGGAGCCGAGATAGAGCGCGTCTTCCAGCGCGATCCTTGTTTGGGGGCCGCCGCGTTTCCCTCTCTGTCGTGTTCGCGCGTAATCGACCAGAATGTGTCGCATGACTTGCGCTGCTAGCGCGAAGAAGTGCGCCTTGTTTTGCCACTCGACCGGATTCTGCGCGGCAAGTTTCAAATAGACTTCGTGAACCAGCGCCGTAGGCTGCAAGGTGTGATCGGTACGTTCTGACTGTAGCTGCCACGCGGCGAGTTTGCGCAAATCGTCGTAGACCAGCGCCATCAACCTCTCAAACCCCTCCGCATGTCCGTCGCGGTATTGATCAAGTAGAAGGTTAATCTCTGTCGAATCTGCGGGCATCGGGTATCCCCTCGAATATTTTTTTCAACCCTGGGCGGAATCGAGCCGGTTTGTCGCTATTTGCGGCGACAGGATTTTTGCGCCGCGAGCATAGCTTGCGGCGACAGTGAAAAACAATGAAGAACATTAAACTGAGGAGTGTTACATGAAGACGCTGATATATACCGCTCCTTTGCTGATTACGCTGTCGCTATCCGTATTAGCCCAAGCATCCGATAGCTGCAGAGGGCAAGGCTATTTATTCATTGCTCCTGGAGTGGCGATTAACAATTACAAGATTGGTTCAGGACCATTCGTTCACGCCGGGATAGGCGGAGAAGGCTTCGTTTACAAGGGTTTCGGCGTGGGGGCCGAAATTGGCGGTTTTGGTAGTGATGAGGTTATCGGCATCGGTTCAGCCAATGTTTCATACCATTTTTTGCCTGGCCCCACAGAGCGCAAGATAGAGCCCTTCGTAAGCGCGGGCTATACGCTTTTCTTCCGCGCCGGCCTCCGGCACGGGGGCAACATCGGGCTGGGAATCAACCGGTGGCTGAACAAAGATGTCGCTCTTCGCTTCGAGGTTCGTGATAACCTTCAGGGGGCCGGAGGACGTCTCATCGGTTTTCGCCACAGCGGCCATCTCATCGGTTTTCGCATGGGTGTGACGTTTAGATAAGGCCGTGAGGTCTTTACTTTTTATACCTACGCGCGATATCGACAACGCATGGTTCACGTTACCATACTAAATCTTTGGAAGCCCTTCGGGCTTGAATTTCTCATCAACCTTGATAATCGTTATCCGCGAATGCGTTTCTTGCGTAAGTTCTGGGAGGAATATCTGAACGGGATAGTAAGAGGCAAGGAGATTCGGTTTGAGCTTGAGGTAGTGAAGACCGCTGACCAACGGCTTCAGTTAACCTGTAAATAAGGATCGAAAGTATTGAAAGGGCTGGTTATGAATCCAGAATGGGAACGCGTCAACCAGTTATTTCACGAGGCGATGGAACGCTCCGATAAAGAGCGTGAAGAATTCATCGCCCGCGCCAGTCAAAACGATCCTGCGCTCCAACGCGAAATTCAATCTCTGATCGCCGCGCACGAGGAGGACGACGGCTTTTTGGATAATCCGCCTCTTGGGAAGAGTCTCTTCCGGCGATTCGGCGGATGGCAGCGACAAATCATTGACGCGCAGAAGGCTCACTCCGGAAAGTTCGCTCCCGGAGCGGATCGCCTGGCCGGCCAGTTGCTCGATGGAAAGTATGAGATCGAAGCGCTTAGCGGCCGCGGGGGAATGGGCGCGGTCTATCGCGCGACTCATGTGGGCACTGGCCGTCGCGTCGCCGTCAAAGTCATTACGCCTGAGTTGGCCGGCGACGGCGAATTCATCGAGCGGTTCCGGCGAGAGGCGAAGACGATCGGATTGCTGCGCCATCCGAACATCGTCAACGTCACCGATTTCGGCGTCACTGGCGAGGGGGCGCAGACCGTGGCGTATCTGGTGATGG
Source organism: Blastocatellia bacterium (assembly GCA_035714085.1). Classification (GTDB taxonomy): domain Bacteria; phylum Acidobacteriota; class Blastocatellia; order RBC074; family RBC074; genus JAJVID01. The sequence continues at coordinate 4,221 of DASTMP010000130.1, read as the reverse complement.
AATACCTCGAAGGCAATACGCTCGCCGAGCGGCTGAAAGACCGGCGGCCCATGCCGATCAACGAGGCGATCGCTATTCTCAGCCAGGCCTGCGAGGCGATGGACGAAGCTCACCGACTGGGCATCCTGCATCGCGATCTGAAGCCGGAAAACATCTGGCTCGAACCCGGGGGGCTAAACGGGAATAACGTCAAGATCCTCGATTTCGGCATCGCTCGCTTGCAGGACATCTTCCCGCCGGACGATCTTGAACCGCCGACGGAATTCGGCGGACCGGCGATCCGGCGCCAGCCATTTTCGGTCACTGAAGAAGAGACTTTGCGATTGAATTACGCGGCCCAGCAAATGAGCCGCTTCGGCTCCGTGATGGGAACGCCTAAGTACATGTCTCCTGAACAGTGCCGTGGAAAACGACTCGACAAGAGTTCGGACGTCTACAGCCTGGGAGTGATCGCCTATCAGATGCTGGCCGGAGAGCCCCCGTTTACGGGAACGACGCCTGAGCTGCTCATTCGACATCGCGATAGCGCCCCCGCGCCGCTTAGGGAGAAACGACGGGATATTCCCGCGGGCGTCGACGTCGTCGTCCGTCAGGCGCTCGCCAAGGATAAAGACGCTCGCCCCTCAACCGCTGGCGCATTCGCATTTCAGCTTCAATTGCGCTCCGCGGGCGTCCGCTGGGTTCGCTTGCAGGCCGACGCGCTCAACCGCAAATACAGATGGAAATTCATCGAGATCGCCCTTCGATTGCAATGGAAAGGCTGGCTATTGTCATTGCTGTCGCTGTTCGCCACGCTGAAACTTCCGGGAATGTCCTCGGTTATGTCGGTCGCGGTGTTCGGTCTTCTTTGGCTGATCATAGCCTCGATAACAATCCGGGGGCAAAACGCGACCGTCGCCGTCTTCGCCCTTTTTCTAGAACAAATGGAGGGCGCCGCAAAATCGGAGACGGGACTTCGCCCTATTGTCGCCGCCGCCCGGCGACGCAGTCGTGATCTCGCCCGAGCCTCCTTCAGGCTGATCATTCCAGCGTTGATGCGCGAAGAGCTGAACATCGATGAGGCTAGACGGCGATGGGCCGCGCTGAAAGCGCCGATTCGGCGGCAGATCGCGTACACGCTTTTCAGACGAGTTCTTGCCTTTGCACTCGCTCTGACAGCGGCGCAGCAGATTCTGATGGCGTCGGCCTTCCCGTTCGACCGGGGATGGGCTTTCAATACTCCTCAAGTCTTCCTGGTTGCTATGAGCAAGACGGTGTTCTTCTGGCCGCCGGTTGCGCTGATGGTTTGGGTCGTCGCATTCAACCTGAATCTGAAGAGCGCGATCGAGCAGTTCGTCCTTTACCTCGCCGCGCGGAAGGCGCTTGGAGAGATTCCTTTAGAACAATGCGCGCTCCTTCCCGGCTCGGAGAAATGGCAAGTCCGCTGGCGGCCGCATTGGAAGACCTATGCTCCGACCTGCGCGATTGTCGCGCTGATGATCGGATTTCATCTGTCCAAATTCGCATGGATGACCGCGCGGATGATGGGCGCCGATCTATACAGCGTCAAGGCGTCGCATGCCTCCGGGGTTCCTGTTCCGCTCTGGCCGTACCAATCCAACCTCAATATCTGGGGTATCACTAACTCCCCGGCGATGATGCGATATCTGATTGAAAAGGGGGCTGACGTCAATGCGCCACTCGGCCTGAACGGCGGCAATCACATCTCAAGGCCTCTGATGGCCGCGCTCTCTACTTGTGAGGTTGAAACGGCGCGTCTGCTCATCGAGCGCGGGGCCGATATGCGCGCCGGGGATTTCTCCGGGCGAACCCCGATGACGATAGCCGTTTCAAATTGCGCCGAAGCGATCGAACTGCTTCTTGCCTCCGGCATGGACGTCAACGAACAAACCCGATATGGGACCCCATTACTGATCGCGGCGCGCTATCAATGGCCATATCCGATGTCTTTACGCGGCCTTACCGGTGGTCTAGCCGCAGGGCCGATCGATAGGCATGGCGACGCGGTCAAAATCCTGATTGAAAAAGGCGCCGATCCGAACGCGCGCGACGACGCGGGGCGCAATGCTCTGATGGTGATGTCCCTGGAACCGCAGATCGACAATGATGCGGAGATACCTCTCAAAGCGCGTGGGACAAGAGAGTCGAGGCAACGCTTGCGACGGAGCGACAAGGCCGTGGGAACGATCGGCGAAACGCTACTCAACGCCGGTTGCGACGTTAACGCCGTCGACAACAAAGGGCGCACCCCGCTGATTTACGCGGTGGCGTCTGAACGGTCCAACATTGTCGAACTACTTTTGAAGAGAGGCGCAAACATCCACGCGAAGGATCACAACGGCGAAAGCGCCCTCGATTGGGCTGTAAAATCCGGCAACGATGATGCCATCATGCTCCTCTCGTCATTCTCACCCGCCGGAGGAAAGAAAACCTCCCGGTGATAATGAAGCTCATTCACACCGAAGAGCGACCATCGGATCGACCTTCGTCGCCCGCCGCGCCGGCGCGAGCGCGGCCAGCAAAGCTACGAGCGTCAGCATCAACGCGATCACGGCAAACGTCAGTGGGTCGGTTGCGCTCACTCCGAACAGCAAAGTCTTCAGCAAACGCGTCAAGGCCAACGCGCCAACTAAACCGACGCCTACACCCAGCAGCGCCAGTCTCATTCCTTGCCCAAGCGCCAACATCAGCGCGTCGCGTGGCTCCGCGCCTAAGACCATGCGGATGCCAATCTCCCGTGTGTTTTGCGCTACCGTGTATGCCAGCACGCCGTAAACTCCAATGCCAGTGAGCAGCAGCGCCGCCAGAGCAAATACGCTCAGCATCAACAGAATGAAGCGTTGGCGCTCGGTCACATCGGAGAGAAGCTCATTCATCGTCATCACCCGTGACAGCGCCGTATTCTTTTCGACCTGCCAGATGGCGCGTCGCACAGCGGCGGTCAGGTGTTCCGGCTGCGCGCGCGTCCGCACGACCAACGCCATCCCTCCAAATGATATCAGCGCGACCACCCAACCGGCTTTGCCAGAACTGATGGCTGACGACAACTATGCCGCTTTTATCAGGTCGCTCTTCTTCAGGCGTATATATGCGCCCCAATTGCGGCGTTGCGCCGAGCGTTGCGAGGAAATTACTGGAGATCATTACTCCGGCGACTTCTATCGCGCCATTGCCGGTGGAAAGCGCGGCAAAACGCACATTGTGTGCGGCTAAACTAGCAAAACTCCGCGCCTGCGCGCGCCAAGCCAGGTAATCGGCATATGACACCGGAGTTTCCGCGACGCCTTTGCGCCTATCGTGCTGCCAGAGTTGTACGAGACGGTCAGATTCCCGGTACGGAAGCGGGCGCAGGATGAGCGCGTTGACCACACTGAAGAGCGTCGCGTTCAAGCCGATACCGAGCGCCAGCGTCGATCCGGCAATCAACGTGAAGCCGGGTTTCTTCATCAACATTCGCGCGCCGAAGCGCAGGTCCTGAATCAGAGTTTGCATAATTCCTCGAAGGAGATGTCGAATGTCATTAGTCACCCGCCTTAAGCCTTCTCACCAGCCGCACCTCCGCTCGACCGCGATGAAAACCGAGCTTTTCGTTGACGCGAATCATCGCCGGACTGGCTGAACGAGTGACGGCTGTCCGCCAGCCTTGCTGTCGCGCGTGAGTCAATGCAAGGACTTTCAACGCAGTCGCCACGCCACGGCCGCGGTATTCCGGCCTTACGGCCGTCGGCCCTGTGCCGATCGCTTCCGGGGCGCAATGATCCGGGCCGAGAGCGGTGTAGCCGATAAACATCCCGTCAACCTTTGCCAGAAAGAACGTATCAGGCGTCGTCTGCCATGAATCGAACATCCGTCGCACATCATCTTCTGTCGGGATCGTCACGGCGCCGTCAGGGTCGGGATCAGGCCAACCGACCACCGCCGCCTGCTGCAAATCGGTCAGATTCCTCCAGAACCGTTCGTTTATCCCTTCCCGCTGCAGCGTTGTGAATTGGATGCCCAACGCGGTCAGCCCACGAGGAAGCCACGCGAGCGGCGTCAGGTCCGCTTCGCTCAGGTTCAAATGCAACTCGACCATCCGATGAGTCTCGACAAAGCCGCGCTGGCGCAAGAACTGCAGCGAGTCCGTCTGGTCATCCCAAGCGCGCGCTTGCAACGTGGCCGCCGGCATTGATTGCAACGCGGCGAGGATGGCGCCCAGGAGGTCGCCGCCAATCCCCTGTT
>DASTMP010000129.1:0-32041 GCA_035714085.1 Blastocatellia bacterium | reverse complement strand
GGCGTTCCGTTGCTCGTGGATCTGGCCGCCATGCGTTCGACTGTGGCGCGCCTCGGCAAGAATCCCAAGCTCATCGAGCCGCTGGTTCCCGTGGATCTGGTCGTAGACCACTCGGTGCAGGTCGATGTCGCCGGCTCGCCGGACGCGTTGCGGGAGAATATGGAGATCGAGTTTCAGCGCAATCGCCCGCGCTATCAATTTCTGAAATGGGGGATGCAGGCCTTCGATACTTTCAAGGTCGTCCCGCCCGGCATCGGCATTGTGCACCAGGTCAATCTGGAATATCTGGCGAAAGGCGTACTTGAGAATGACGGCGTCTATTACCCCGACACGCTGGTCGGAACCGATTCGCACACGACAATGATCAACGGCCTCGGCGTGGTCGGGTGGGGCGTCGGCGGGATCGAGGCCGAGGCCGGAATGCTCGGTCAGCCCGTTTACTTCCTGACGCCCGACGTCGTCGGCGTGCATATGACCGGCAGTCTGCGCGAAGGCGTGACCGCGACCGACCTGGTGCTGCATTGCACCGAGATGCTGCGCAAGGCGAAGGTCGTCGGCAAATTCGTCGAATACTTCGGCGAAGGCGCGGCGTCGCTCTCTCTGACCGATCGCGCGACGATCGCCAACATGGCGCCCGAATACGGCGCCACGATGGGCTTCTTCGGCGTTGATGAAGAGACCTGCAATTACCTGAAAGCGACTGGCCGCTCCGAAGAACACGTCGCCGCGTTCCGCAATTATTTCAAAGCGCAAGGACTCTTCGGCGTTCCGCGCAAAGGCGAGATCGAATACAGCCAGGTTTTGGAACTGGACCTTTCAACGGTCACTCCGAACGTCGCCGGGCCGAAGCGCCCGCAGGATCGGATCGAACTTCCGTCACTCAAAGATACATTCCTCGACCTCTTGCAGCGGCCCGCGTCCGACAACGGATACGGCAAATCGCCGGACGATCTAAAACATCGCTTTACAACAGCCATCGGCGCGCGCGGCGTTTTGCGGAAGCCTGTGTCGGGCGGAGGCGATCAGACCCCCGAGACCGCGCCGCTCGCCAAAAGCAATGGCTTGAGCATGGTCAACACCAGCACGCAGACCGAGGTCGAGATGATGAACAATCGACCGACGCCCGACCTGCTCGAAGTGGCTCCTCCGGAAGCCTTTCCCAAAGCGACAGCCGAATTGGGCCACGGCGACGTGCTGATCGCCGCCATCACTTCCTGCACCAACACCTCGAATCCGAGCGTCATGCTCGCCGCCGGGCTGCTGGCGAAAAAGGCCGTTGAGAAGGGCCTGAGCGTCAAACCGCAGGTCAAGACTTCGCTCGGCCCCGGCTCGCGCGTAGTTTCGGATTATTTGGCGAAGACAGGTTTGCAGCCCTATCTCGATCAACTCGGGTTCAATGTGGTCGGCTATGGTTGTACCACCTGCATAGGGAACTCCGGCCCGCTCGATCCGAAGATCGAAGAGGTCGTCACGAAGAACGATCTGATTGCGGCGAGCGTCTTGTCGGGCAACCGCAACTTCGAAGCTCGCGTGCATCAATCGATCAAGGCCAACTTCCTGATGTCGCCGCCGCTGGTCGTCGCGTTCGCATTGGCCGGACGAGTCGACATCAACATGGCCAAAGAGCCCATTGGTAAAGGCAAAGACGGCGAGGATGTCTATCTGAAAGACATCTGGCCCAGCTCGCGGGAGATCGGCGCGGCGCTCGGCGCGGCGACGGACGCGGCCACTTACAGGCGTCTCTATTCCGATTTCACTTCGGAAAATCCATTGTGGAACGAGATTCCGTCGTCCACAGGCGACATTTACGAGTGGGATGAAAGCTCCACCTACATTCAAGAGCCGCCGTTCTTCGAGGACTTCGGCATGGAGCCGGGCGTGATCGCGGACATCACCAGCGCGCGCCCGCTCGGCATATTCGGCGATTCTGTGACTACGGACCACATCAGCCCCGCCGGTTCGATCAAAGCGACCTCACCAGCAGGAAAGTACCTGATAGAACGCGGCGTCGATGTAAGCGATTTCAACAGCTACGGATCGCGCCGCGGCAACGACCGCGTCATGACGCGCGGCACATTCGCCAATGTGCGCATCAAGAACCTGATGGTCCCCGGCGTGGAGGGCGGCGTGACGAAGCATTATCCGGACGGCGAGCAGATGAGCATATACGACGCGTCGATGGAGTATCAGTCGGAAGGGACGCCGCTGGTCGTGATCGCCGGCCAGGAGTACGGTACGGGCAGCTCGCGCGATTGGGCGGCGAAAGGGACGCGGCTGCTGGGCGTGCGAGCGGTCGTCGCCCAGAGCTTCGAGCGCATCCACCGCAGCAACCTGGTCGGAATGGGCGTGCTGCCGCTGCAATTCAAAGAAGGCGTCAACGCGCAGTCGCTCAACCTCGACGGCTCTGAAACCTTCGACGTCACCGGACTCGGCGGCGGGATCAAGCCGCAGCAGGATGTTAAGCTGGTCATACGCCGCGCGAACGGCGCCAGGGAAGAGATTCCGGTGAAGCTGCGCATCGATACGCCGATCGAGATCGATTACTACCAGCACGGCGGCATACTGCCTTACGTGCTGCGTCAGTTGATCGCTCGAGCCTGATATGGCCTGGGAGCGCTGCCCATCCTTGCCTGCAGGCAGCTCCGCAAGGAGCGATGCGCCGCAGGCAAGGATGGGCAGCGCTCCCAGGGAGTTCCTGAGGAGTGAAGTTATCAAATCCGCGAAAGAGTACTTCACCCATAGCGTAAGCTTGGATGGAGATGAATTTTGCATCATGGGCGTTTCGTCCACGATTAACTTGTGCTATAGTTAGCACAGTTCTTTGAAACTCAAATTTGGCGGTTCCGGCAGGAAGTCTGCCGGGTAAAAGTTTGAACGCTAAAGATAGAGTTGCAGTCGGCCATGCGAAAACCAAGCCGGTCGACAATTGCAAACATATGTAACGGCGACGGCGCCGTGAAAAAACAGGGATTCATTTGAATCTCCTACCCGGTCGGGCGCCGGGAAAGTTACGCCTACGAGACATGAATCCGACACGGGTTCAGCGTAGGAATCTCCACTTATAGCCGTCAGGCTTAGGTGGAGAGGATGTCAATTTCACATACATCACCTGGCGCATAAGCGAGGTCTCGACCGCTGGTTCCTGTCCGTGGCGCTGGTCGTGGTCTTTAGCATCTGCGGATGGATATGGATGTTGGGGCTCGGGCATTAAATGAGCGCGCGTTACGAAATCACATCACGACTGCGCGTCGCGCTGATCGAGCCGGAAATCCCGCCTAACACCGGTAACATCGCCCGCCTCTGCGGCGCGACCTTCACCCCTCTGCATCTCGTCGGAAAACTCGGCTTCCGCACGGACGAAAAAGCCGTGCGTCGCGCGGGACTCGATTACTGGGACGAGGTCGAGATTCATTATCACCGTGACATCCAAGCTCTCTATCAATCCCTGCCCGACCACCGCTTCCTCTATTTCTCGACAAAGGCCGAACGCGTCTACACCGATTGGCGGTATCAGCCGAATGACTGCCTGGTCTTTGGGCGAGAGACGCGTGGATTACCCGAGGAATTGTTGAGTGCGAACTGGGAACGCTGCCTGACTATTCCCATGCCAAATCCTCGGATTCGGTCGTTGAATTTGGCGACATCGGTCGGGATCGCGCTCTATGAGGCGTTGAGACAGCTTGAAGCGTCAGCCTGACACGTCTGCATCAACTCGGTGGTAACGGGAACTCCGCGCCAATTGAGACAGTCTTTTTGGCCCCGCAGTTACAGAGGAAAGGGGCGGAGAAACAGTTTCGGCGTCTCATTTCTTTTTGGCTGCGGCGCCTGCGGCGCCAAATCCCGCGCAAGTTCATGGCCTGGGCTCGGTGATCAGGACGACGTCGTTCAACATCTTTCCACGCGAGGAGGCCAGTTTTTTACCGTCCTTCGACCAATCGAACCAGAAGATTTGATCGGAAGTGAAACTTGTCATCTGTTTGGGCGCGCCGCCGTCCAGCGGTTGGCGCCAGAGGTTTGAAACGCCGTTGCGAGTGGCGACGAAGCTGACGCCGCTCCCGTCGGGCGTCCAGCGGGTTGGTATCGAGGTGTCGCCGTTGGGCGGAACGTCGAAGACCTTTTCGGGATCGCCTCCGGTAATCGGAATGACGGCGATCTGCCAGTTGGCCCCGGGTTCGGCGCGATACCAACAGGCGATCTTTTGCCCGTCCGGAGAGACGTCGGGCCAGGTCGAAAGTTTGTCGGTCAATTGCATAGGATCGCCGCCGTTAATAGGGATTTTCCACAAAGTGTGCTTGGTCGATACGGTCGAGGCGTAAATCACCCATTTACCGTCGGCTGAAACCGCCGGGAATTCTTCGCTCAGGCCACTGGTCAGTTGTTTCTGGTCGCCGGAGCTTAGGTCGTAGCGGTAGATGTTTGAGTTGCCCGTGCGCGTCGAGACGAAGACGATGTAACGCCCGTCGGGAGTGACAGCCGGGTAACGGTCGGCGCGAGTCTCGGCCGTCGTCAGTTGTCTCTGGTTCTTGCCGTCTTGATCCATCAGCCAGATGTCCTGGCTGCCGTATGCGCGGGAGACGTAAACCACGCGCTCAGCCTCGGCGCCGCTAGGCAGCCAAGTCAAACCGCCCACGCCGTTGTTCTGACCTACGCCGTCGGTGATCTGCCGGTCGCGCCCCGCGTTGACGCCGTCGGGGGTCGGAGAGATCCAGACGTTGACAAGGGCTTCGGATTGAACCGTAATCAGGGCGGTCGAATCATCTGTCAGGCTCAGGTCTCGATAGTCGTTCAGGTCGTTGGTTATTCTTTGCGCTGCGCCCTTCGGGTAGGGGAGAAACCAGATCTGAGCCAGCGTCGCGCCTTGTTCTATCGCGCTGAAGATCAACCCTCGGCCCGTTGACGAACCGTTTCGAGCCCATGAAACGCGACCGACCGCCGACCACCGCTGATCCGAGATCGGTTTCTCTTTCCCGTCAGCCACGTTGATTTCGGAGACGTACATGTATCGCCCGCCAGTGTTGGAGCCTGCGGCGGTCGCAATGACACGGCCGTCCGGCGACCATGCCGGGCCGCCGGTCCAAAAAAAGTCCGCGCCTCCGCGGGAGGCGATCTTGCGCTCATTCGCGCCGTCAACATCGGCGATGATCACGGCGTCTTCGGTCTGCCCCCGATAACGCCGCACGAAGGCCAGTCGTTTGTTGTCTGGCGAAACGGCGGCCGGGCTGTCGATGTCCTTCAGAATTCTATGCGAAACGCCGCCGAGCGTGGGAACCTGATACAACGTCCGAATCGGTTTGTTCTGCTCCTGGACGACGTAATAGACATGGGCGCCGTCGCGCGAGAAGGTCAGCCCTTGATAAGAGACTTCGGCCGGCGGGACGATCTCGATGTTATTCGATTCGGTGACCTGTCGGACGAGCAGGCTCTGTTTTCCGTTTTCGCTCAGGACGTGGACGACGTATTTGCCGTCGGGCGAGATGGCCGCCCGCGTGGCTTTGCCGCTGGAGGTGAACCTGCGCACCTGCATTGATTGAAACGGCGGCGCGGGGCGCCATTTCAATGCGAAATAGTGGTAGAAGCCGAAACCAAAAGCGGCGAGCAGTATTAGCGACAGCGCGAGGAATTGAGGCCTTCTAAACCCGTTTAAAATCAGGTTACGTAGCGGTCCGGATAATGATCCGGTCGTAATCGTATTGGCGGACGAGCTTGCGCGAAGCTCGAATTCATCAGTGGATTTGCCGCTCAAGGTCAAGCGCGGCTCCTCGCCGATCGCGTCAAAGTCGGCGCCGACGAGTCTGCGCGATTTCTCAATCTCCTGTTCGGCTCCCAATCGGCTCCGCAATCGCCTCAGGTCGTTGAGCATCTCTTTCGCCGTCTGGTAACGCTCTTCGCGGTCTTTGACCAGCGCCTTCGCGACGATCCATTCGAGCACTTCCGGAACCTCAGGCTGGAAACTCAAAAGCGGCGGGGGATCGGCGTTGAGAATCGAGTTGATGATGTCCCGACTCTTGACGCCGGTGAAAGGCGGGCGGCGGGCGATCATTTCGTAAAGCACTATGCCGAAACTGAAGATGTCGGTGCGCGCGTCAACACGCATCCCGCGGGCCTGTTCAGGCGACATATACCGCGCCGTGCCCATCACGACGCCTGGCACGGTCTCATTCGCCGCGCCGGGCGGGATTGTGGCGAATGGGTCTTCAGGCTCGGGCCGCTCCGCCTCATCGAAAATGAGATCGGCGGTCGTCGGAATCTCGGACTCGTCCGCCGGCGGCGACGAGGCCGACGGAGCCAACGGAGCCAACGGAGCCAACGGAGATGGATGAGCGCCGGTCAAACTCGGCGCCTTTTCGGTGAGTTTAGCGAGGCCGAAATCGAGAATTTTTACGTAGCCGTCAGGCCGGATCATGATGTTTTCCGGCTTGATGTCGCGATGGACGATGCCTGCCGCATGCGCCGCTGTCAGAGCGCTGACTACCTGCGACGCTATGTCGAGGGCCTCGCCGATCGCCAGTTTCGCTCCCGCCATTCGCCGTCGCAGCGTGGCGCCTTCGATATATTCGGTTGCGATGAAATGTCTGCCGCCGGCCTCGCCTATTTCGAATATCGTGATGATGTTTGGGTGGTTGAGCGCGGATGCGGCCTGAGCCTCCTGTTCGAAGCGGCGCAGCCGTTCCGGGTCCTGCGTGTAGCGTTCGGGAAGGAGCTTGATCGCGACTTTGCGATTAAGCCTGGTGTCCTGCGCCAGGTAGATTTCACCCATTCCCCCGGAACCGATTGGGGAGATGATCTGATAGCGATCAAACCGAGTTCCTGTGGCGACGGGCATAACGAATGACTTATCCAAGAGCGAACATCGGGACTCAAGCCGAGCCCGATAGACGGCGCAAGCTCATCATCCATGAGCTCCGACCGGTATACGAGCCGCTTCCTTACCGCGTTGTTCGTTAACGGACGACAGCAGGATCATTCCGACAACGAAGAACGCGCCGACTGAAAGAATCGCCGGGCGCTGGCTGCCGGTCGTTCTCGAAATTGTGCCGAAGACGAGCGGGCCTAGAAAGGCCAGCGCTTTGCCCGCTATGCCCAGGAACCCGAAGAATTCCGAGGCGTTCTCTTTCGGAGTGAAAAGCGCGAGCAGACTTCGCGTCACCGATTGAGACGAGCCGATGCCGATTCCTACAAGTATGGAGGCGACATAGAACATGTTTTTGGAGTGCGCGAGATAGGCGACGGTGACGGCGGCGATCCAGATTATCAGAGTGATATAGATCGTCCGTTTCTGTCCGATGCGGTCCGCGATGAAACCGAATGAAAACGCTCCCAGCGCGGCGACAACATTGTTGATGATCAGCAGAATGACGATGTCCCCGGGTTCAAAGCCGACGGTTTCTTTCGCATATCGCGCGGCGAAATAGATGACAGTGACGATCCCGTCGTTATAGACGAGGAAGGCTATTAGCAGCCGGAAAAGGTCCTGGTATTGGCGGATGTGGCCCATTGTGCGCTTGAGCTGCCGGAAGCCGACCGTCAAATAGTTTTCGTTCGGCGGCAACGGCTGTTTGACGCTGCGGTCACGAAGGAAGATAAAAGTCGGAATGACCGCGACGGCGTAATATATCGCCACAACGACCGGAATCAACCGGGCGCGCGAAAGCTCGAACGGCGTCGGATTCGCTTTGATGTAATTGGCCAGCGGCACGGTCAGAACCAGGCAGATCAGTCCGCTCGCGTAACCCATCGCCCACTTCAACCCGGACAGCCGTCCAGCGTTTGATTCGTTCGAAATGCCCGGCAGAAAGCTGTCGATGAACACTCCGCCGCCCGCGAAGCCCACATTAGCGATGATGTACAGTCCCAGACCCAGCGCCACCATGCCCGGCCCGACGAACCAGAGGGCGGCGGTGAAGAAGATGATCGTCAGCGCGCAGACGCCCAGAAACTTTTTACGACTGCCGGAGAAATCGGCGATCGCGCCGAGGATCGGCGCCAACACGGCGACGATCGCTTCCGAGATCGAAGCGCCCCACCCCCAAAGGTAATCGGCCCGGCCGACGTCGCCGACGACGACCGTGCCGAAGTAGATGGCATAGAGCGCGGTGACGATGACGGTCGTAAACGCCGAATCGGCGACGTCGTACATGCACCAGCCGAAAATCTCTTTTTTAGTGACGGGCGGTTGTGTCGACGCGGCGCCGGTCTTGGATTGGGGCGAAGCGGCCGTCGTGGATTTGTCTGAAATCATTTTTTATCTGACGCCGAGCAGTAGATCGACCACGAGCTGGTCGAGTTTTTCGTATGGCAGCCGCTTCTTCGTCAATTCTGCCCGATTGAGATTCATCGACTTGATCTGTTCCGCGCGCTCCTTGGTGAATTTCAGCGGGACAGGTTCGAACGACGGATCGGTCGAGTGGATTTCGGCGAGCAGCGCCTGAATCTCCCGGTCTTCGCCGAATTGACGGGCCTTCTCCTTGAAGATCAGGTAATTTCGCATGCAGCCGGCGGCGAAATCCCAGACGCCCTCTTCGTCCTCGCTGCGGTAGGAGTGCGCGTCGAAGTGGCGCGGGCCTTCGTAGCCTTTCTCTTCGAGCATCTTGACCAGGAAGAACAGGTTCTTGATGCCCTCGGAGCCGAAGCGAAGGTCCTGATCGAAGCGCGGGCCTTTCTGATCGTTCAGATCGATGTGAAACAGCTTGCCCGCTTCGAGCGCCTGCGCGACCACGTGATAGAAGTTCAGCCCCGCCATTTGCTCGTGACCGACCTCCGGATTGACGCCGACCATCTGAGGATGATCGAGCGTGTTGATGAAACCCAGGTAGGCGCCGGTCGAGGGGAAGTACATGTCGCCGCGAGGCTCATTCGGCTTGGCTTCGAGCGCGAACTTGTAGCCGTAGCCCTGCGAGATCGAATACTCACAGAGGAAGTTCATCGCCTCGCGGAACCATTTGACCGCCTCGCATGCGTCTCTGGCCGCGTCAGTTTCGGCGCCTTCGCGACCGCCCCAGAAGACGTAAATCTTCGCGCCGACCTCGGCCCCGAGGTCCATCGAGCGCATCGTCTTTTGAACCGCGTAAAGCCGGACGCGCGGGTCGTTCGACGTGAACGCGCCGTCTTTGAAGACCGGATCGTAGAAGAGATTGGTTGTCGCCATCGGGACGACCATCCCGTAATCGTCCAGCGCTTTTTTGAACTCGTGGACGATCTTGTCGCGTTCGGCGGCGCCGGCGTCAATCGGCACTAAATCATTGTCGTGGAAGTTGACTCCGTAAGCGCCGAGCTCGGAAAGGCGCTTGACAATGTTGACGGGAGAAATCGATTCGCGGGTAGCCTCTCCGAACGGATCGCGCCCCCGATTTCCTACCGTCCAGAGGCCAAAAGTGAATTTGTGTTCCTTCTTCGGTTGCAAGTTGTTCATCGCACAATTCCTCGGAAAATAGTGGGCAGTGGGTAGTGGGCAGTGGATAGTGGGTGGTGAAGAGGTCAAAGCTGCCCACTATCCACTGCCCACTACCCACTTTTATCATGAGCGCGTGATTGTAGCCGAAGTCGCGCGGCTCTAGGAAGAGACACGGGCAAATTCTCAGGTCAGGGTGTAAAGCGCGACGAATGATGCGGGGGGAGGGCGCCGACTGTCCGTGATGAGGTCGAGCGTTGTATTCCACTCGGCTCATCACTGTTCAATCGTCATTGCGGGCAATCGGTGAAGAAAAGGCAAAGAAGAGAAGGCCTGAGAGTTAGGCCGATTGAGGGTCTCTCTTGGAGAACAACGCGGCGAAGGCTTCACGCGCGCTAGGAGTATTTTCGCCGCGCTTCTTCAACCATTCGCGCGGCGCCTCGAAAGGAGAGCGAGCGGCGTTCGATTTCTTGCCGCGCGGTTTCCTGGCTTTGCGAGTGTGTCGCAATTGCTCCTGCAGAGGAGAATCTTTCTTGATCAATTTAGCTTTCATAAATTTACCTTCCAATAGTCTTGTACCAAAGAACGAAAATCCCACGGGGGTCTTGCATAAGCTGAAGAAAATAGTTGTCCGCCGGGCATCAATATGCCCAAAAGTGAATTCGACTCAAAAACTTCTTACGCTTGATTTTCCGACTCTGCCATCGCTGATTGATTGGCTAGCAGTAGTTGTGGCGGAAGATCTTAGGATAACGAGTCAAATACGCCGAAGCAAAAAACAGCGACCAATTTACCATAACCTGAAGCGATAATACGCTGGAGGAGTACTTTTTGATCCAAAGAATATTTTTGATCCAAAGATTGACTTTGTTCAATCATCCTGAAGTGCGCGCTTTGGGCGCCCGGGTGGATATATTTGGAACCCTGAAATATTGCAGGTTCCACACCGAGGCAAGCCAGGCCAGACCGGGGAGGATTCTCGTCACTAACAGGAAAGGAGGAATCGAAGCCTGGAAAGCGAAGCGGCGAAGGAAAATAGTTTCGATGAGTTGCTCGAACTCTCGGGTCGATAGACGGGGAGTCGGCAAGTCTAAAGAAACGTCAGGACGAGAGTTCTGACAGTCGCCTTCGCCGCAACTCGATGACTGTTGGATTGTCAAGCCTGAGAACCTGGAGCGGGAGACGGGATTTGAACCCGCGACTTCAACCTTGGCAAGGTTGCACTCTACCACTGAGTTACTCCCGCGCTCAAAAGAGGTTTTTATCCTATGCCCGCGCGATTTGTCAACGGGTCGAGGCGCCGAAATTTCAAATGTTTCGTCGCAGGCGCAGACTCCGGTTAAAACTTTGCTCAGAAAAATATCCGCGCCGCAAAGTCACGCTCGGATCGACGCCGGGTTTCACGACGACGGAGGCCACGTCGTATCGGTACGGCTCCCCAGTTACCTCGGTGATCCGGCGATAAACGCGGGCCGCCCGGATGATCTGGCGCTGTTTGCGAATGTCCACGGCGGTCTCGGGCTGAGCGATCTCGTCGCTCGAACGGGTTTTGACTTCGATGAAGGCCAGCGTGAATGGCCGCGCCGATTCATCATACGCGACGATGTCAATCTCGCCAGTGATCTGGCGGCCGTCCTTGCCGTGACCGATCGGGGCGACGAAATTGGCGGCGACTATCCGGTAGCCCTGCCGCTTGAGATAGTCCGCAACCAGACGCTCGCCATATTCTCCCAACGCCAGGCGCCACGGGCGAGCCTTCTCTTTGCGAAACCTCTTGAATAGATTCGATAAAAACATAGGTTTCTGAAATCGAAGGCGAGCGGTTATACTGGCGAACAATCAGAACAGATAGAAAGCTCCTCTTGATCGGATAATTAAAGTGAAACGGATAAGAATCACTATGATCACAATCCCATATCGTTTTCTGTTAGCGGCGGTCGTTTTATCAAGCTCCGTAATAATTGCGCGCGCCCAGCAATCTCCGCATATGAGTTCAGGATACATTCCGCATCGCGTCTACAAGTCGGGCGATAAGCGATTCAGCGACTTCGAGGCGATGCTGGCCGAACTCGCCAGGGCCGACGTGGTCTTCGTGGGCGAACAGCATAACGATCCGGCGACTCATCGCATCGAGCGGGCCATCTTGGAAGGGCTGGCGCGACGGCGCGGGAACGTGGTTGTCGCCATGGAGATGTTCGAGCGCGACACTCAACCTTCGCTCGACGAATACCTCGCGGGGCGTCTGAATGAAGAAGATTTTCTGAGCGCCTCGCGCCCCTGGCCGAACTACGCGACCGACTACAGACCGCTGGTAGAATTCGCCCGCGTGCATGGGTGGAGGGTCCTCGCCAGCAACACCCCCAGGCGCATAGCCCTTCAGGTCTCAAGAGAGGGTCTCAACGCGGCGCGGCCCGACTCCGAGTCGGAGCGAAAGCTGGTCGCCTCCGAATTCTCCTGCCCGATGGATGATTACTTCAAACGATTCACCGAAGCCATGAGCAATGGACATCCCGCAGCGCATCAACAACAAGGGGACGAACAAAAAACTGACAAGAAGCAGGAAGAAGAGCAGCGGGCGACGCTAGAGCGTTTTTATTACGCCCAGTGCGTGAAGGACGAAACGATGTCCGAGTCCATCGCCAATGCGCTCACCGTCCAGCCCAAGGCTCAAGAAGGCGCCCAAGTCGACACTCAAAGCCGGCCACTGGTGGTTCATTTCAACGGCGCGTTCCATAGCGATTATCGCCTGGGCACGGCGTCGCGGGCCGTCCGCCGATTGCCAAAATCGAATGTCAAAGTGATCTCCGTCGTCCCGGTCGAAAACCTCGACGCGATCGACGCCGATGAATATCGCAAGCGAGGCGATTACGTCATCTTCACGCTCAAACCGCCCGCGTCACAATAAACTCAGAGGTGTCCGGCGTCAGGTGTCAGGTGTCAGGAAGAGAATGACGCCGCAGATTCCACCCTGGCGCCTCACGCCTGAAACCTGAAACCTGAAACCTGAAACCTGAAACCTGCTTCACTCGATCGGGCGCCATTCGTGCCCGTCTTCTTTGAGCAATTCGTCAGCCTCTTTCGGCCCCCACGAGCCGGCGGCGTAGTTCGGGAACGATCGCGGCGGCAGGGCCTTCCAGACGTCCAGCACCGGCTCAATCACGCACCACCCGGCCTCGACCATGTCGGCGCGCTGGAAGAGCGTCGCGTCGCCGATCATGCAATCATAAAGCAGCCGTTCGTATCCGGTGCTCAGCAGAGTCCCGAAATAGTCGACGTAGTTGAAATCCATCTCGACCGCGCCGAGTCTCATGACCGGGCCGGGAATCTTCGCGCCGAATCGCATCGAGATGCCCTCATCGGGCTGAATGTGGATGATCAGCCGGTTGGTCCTCAGCTTTTCGATCGGCGTCTCGCGGAAGAGTGTCAACGGCGCGCTCTTGAATTGAATCGCGACCTCGGTCACCCGCTTCGGCAGCCGCTTTCCAGTCCGCAAATAGAACGGCACGCCGGCCCATCGCCAGTTATCGATCATCAATTTCATCGCCACGAAGGTTTCCGTAGTCGAGTTCGGCGGCACCCCCGGCTCCTGGCGATAGCCCGGAGCGCGTTCGCCGTTTACCTCGCCATCGCCGTACTGCCCGCGAACCGCGCGAGTCAAAACCTCTTCCGGCGAGATCGGCTGGAGCGCGCGCAAGACCTTCGCCTGTTCGTCGCGCACCGCGTTCGCGTCGAATGAGAACGGCGGCTCCATCGCGGTCAGCGAGACCAACTGGAAGAGATGATTGGGTACCATATCGCGCAGCGCGCCGGAAGTGTCGTAATAGCCCCCGCGCTTTTCGACGCCGACGGATTCGGCGGCGGTGATCTGGACGTTATCGATGTAGCGGCGGTTCCAGACCGGCTCGAAGATGCCGTTGCCGAAGCGGAAGACCAAGATGTTTTGAACCGTCTCTTTGCCCAGGTAATGGTCAATCCGGTAGATCTGCCGCTCGTCAAGCGATCGTTTGAGATCGATGTTGAGCCCGCGCGCTGATTCCAGATCGTGGCCGAAAGGCTTTTCGATAATCACCCGGCGCCACTGGCCGTTCTCTTCCTTCGTCAATCCGGCGGCGCGAAGTTGTCCGACGATCTCCCCGAAGTAATCAGGAGCCGTGGCCAGATAGTAAAAATAATTGCCCTGCGTCCCGTGCTCGCGGTCGACATGCTCGATCGTTTCCTTCAGCTTCTGATAGCTGTCCGGATTCTTCGCGTTGCCGCTGATGTAATAGATCCGCTTCATGAACCATTCCCAGAGATTCGGGGCGACCTCGGTCGTGGCGAATTTTTTGATGTCCTGCGAAATCTGTTCGCGGAAGGCTTCGGTCGACATCTCGCTTCGCGACATGCAAACCACCGCGAATTCGCGCGCGAGCAGATCGCTTTTAGCGAGGTTGTATAGGGCGGGGAAGAGTTTGCGCTTCGTCAGGTCTCCGGTCGCGCCGAAGATCACCATCACGCAGGGGTCGGCGCTCTGTCCTATGACCGGTAGTGGAGCTGTGTTCGGCATAAATTTACTTCCTTAACAGTCAGTCGGAAAATTTGAATAATTTTCAAGATATAAATTGCCATTTTTCATTTGTCATTGCCGGGGCTGCGTGGCGGTCGGCAATGACAAATGACAGACGTAAAATGGACTACGGAAAATGAAAGACGTCTACGCCTCGGTATGTTCGCGTCCGCGATTATTGCGCGGCGGCCAGGGCGGCTGCGTAATTCGGGTGCTCGGCGATGTCCGCGACGTACTCGGCGTATTTGACCTTGTTGCTCGAGTCGATCACGAACACGGCGCGCGCATGCAAACGATCGAGCGGCCCGCCTTGAATCAACACGCCGTAATTCGAGCCGAACGACGCGTCGCGGTGATCGCTGGCGGGAGTGACTTTATCCACGCCAGCCGCGCCGCACCAGCGCTTCATCGCGAACGGCAAATCCATGCTGACGCAAACGATCTCGACGTTCGGCAACTTCGAGGCCTCTTCGTTGAACCTTCTGGTCTCGGCGTCGCATACTGGCGTGTCGAGCGAAGGCACGGCGGCGATGATCCGCGTCTTGCCCGCGCCGGTCGCCAGCGTGTAATCGCTCATGTCGGTTCTCTGAAGCTTGAAATCGGGCGCGTCCTGGCCGGCCTTCACTTCCGCGCCTACAAGAGTTACGAGGTTGCCTTTGAATGAAATTGAAGCCATTGAGTCTCCTTTGACATTGGATGTTTGATTTTGGATGACGAACGGGGAAGCCGATTATACAGCGTTGAGGATCGAGGATCGAGGATTGAAGGATGGGGAGTAGGGAGTGGGGAATAGGGAATAGGGATAGGAAATGGAACTATATCCTCACTCACCATTCCCCATTCCCCACTCCCCATTCCCCACTCCCTTCCTTCCTCAATCCTAGCCGCCAGCCGGTCTCTCGATGTGGCCGCCGAATTTGTGGCGCATCGCCGAGAGCACTTTCTCCGCGAACGAGCTATCCTGGCGCGAACGGAAGCGGGTGAAGAGCGAGACTGCCAGCACGTCTACGGGCACCGCTTCCTCGATCGCCGCCTGGATCGTCCACCGCCCTTCGCCCGAATCCTGCACGAAGCCGGAGTAGTTCGTGAGCGACGGGGTTTCGAGCAGCGCCATCGCGGTCAAATCGAGCAGCCATGACCCGACGACGCTGCCGCGCCGCCAGACCTCGGCGATGTCGGCGAGGTTCAGGTCGTAGCGATAATCTTCGGCCAACTCTTTCGAGTTTGCGTTGCGCATGATGTCAAAGCCTTCGGCGTAGGCCTGCATCAAGCCGTACTCGATGCCGTTGTGTACCATCTTGACGAAATGGCCAGAGCCCGCGGGGCCGCAATGTAGATAACCCTGTTCCGCCGTGCTCTCCACGCTCTCGCGGCCCGGCGTGCGCGCGATTTCCCCTCGACCGGGCGCGAGGGTTTTGAAGATCGGTCCAAGATGGTCGAAGACCTCTTTCTCGCCGCCGACCATCAGACAATAGCCGCGCTCGGCGCCCCAGATGCCGCCCGACGTGCCGACGTCGACGTAATGGATGCCCTTCTCACCGAGCAGCTTCGCGCGTCGCACGTCGTCTTTGAAATGCGAATTGCCGCCGTCAATGACGATGTCGCCGGCGGACATGCGCTTCGACAACCCGTCGATGGTCTTTTCGGTCGGGGCGCCGGCGGGGACCATCACCCAGACGGCGCGAGGCTTTCGCATCTTTTCGACCAACTCTTCGATCGTTCTCGCGGCGCCCGCGCCTTCGCCCTCCAGCTGCTTGACGCTATCGGCGTTGAGGTCGAAGACGAAGCATTCGTGCCCGCCCCGCATCAGACGGCGAACCATGTTCGCGCCCATCCGTCCCAGGCCAATCATCCCCAGTTGCATTGACATTGCTCCTTGATCTGAATGTGCGGTCTTGAAATGAGAGGCGAGTGTAGAACTTGAGAGGGTGGCTGACAAGACCGATTGCTAATCAGGAGAAAGCCTTGTAGCTTATTTACGCTCCAATGCGTTCCGCAAACCAGGCGCGACGCGAAATGGTTTGCGGAGACCGACCTTTAATTAATAAACGACTCTTTGTGGATGAAAGGGGAAATTGCAATGAAGCGCAATCGTTTACTCGCACTGTTGTGCGCGCTGCCCGCAGCTCTGTTTCTCATCTGGTTTTCAGTCCGCGCGTCGTCGTCCGAGGCCGCGAACCACGCCGCGCCGACGAACACGGCGCCGAGCGGGCCATCGGATTGGCCGCAGTGGCGCGGTCCTGAACGCAACGGATTGTCGAAAGACACTGGACTGCTCAAGCAGTGGCCTTCATCGGGGCCGCAGAAGGTCTGGGCGATATCGGGCCTCGGCGAAGGCTATGGTACGGTTGCGGTCCGCGGCGACCGCATCTATATGCAGGGAACCGGCGAGAGCGCGAGCGAGGTCTTTTGTCTGAATCGCGCCGACGGCAAGAAGGTCTGGTCTGCGGCACTGGGGCCGAAATTGAACGAGGGCAAGGGCAATGGCCCGCGCTCGACGCCCACGGTTGACGATGACCGCGTCTACGTTCTGACCGAGAACGGCGACCTGGCCTGCCTGCGCGCGGGCGACGGCTCGCCGGTCTGGCGCAAAAACATTCTGAAAGAGTTCGGCGGATCCAACCCCGGCTGGTTGATCAGCGAATCGCCGCTGGTTGACGGCGATCGCGTGATTGTTACTCCCGGCGGCAGGGGCGCGGGGATGGTCGCCCTAGACAAGATGACGGGCAAGGAGATTTGGAGAACGAAAGACCTGAGTGATGAGGCGGCCTATTCGTCGGCCATTGCGGCGGACGTCGGCGGCGTCCGCACGTATATGAACTTCACCTCGCGCGCGGCGGTGGGCGTCCGCGCCAGCGACGGCAAGCTCATGTGGAGCCATAGGTCGCCGGCCAACGGCACGGCCAATTGCGCGACGCCGGTCTTCGCCGACAACAAAGTTTTCTTCACTTCGGCTTACGGCACGGGCGGCGCGCTGCTCGGATTGAGCGCGCAGGGCGGTGAGGTCAAGGCTCAGGAGGCCTATTTCACCAGGGACATGAAGAACCATCACGGAGGCGTGGTCCTGGTGAACGGCTATCTCTACGGATTCTCCGACTCCATCCTGACCTGCATCGAATTCGCCACGGGCAAGAAGATGTGGGCGAGTCGCAGCGTGGGCAAAGGCTCGCTGACTTACGCCGACGGAATGCTCTTCCTCTTCAGTGAGAACAACGTCGTCGGTTTGGCCGAAGCCACACCGAACGCATACGCCGAAAAGGGACGATTCACGGTCCCGGATCAGGGCTGGCCGAGCTGGGCTTATCCAGTCGTGATCGGCGGAAAGCTCTACATCCGCGACCAGGGGACGCTGACTTCTTACGACGTGAAGGGAAAGTAAATTGCGGATTGCGGATTGCGGATTGGAATGGCATCGAGTCATACCCTTCCGCAATCCGCTTGAGTGACGGCTTGCTTACTGCTTGACCGCGATCGCCTGCATTTCGAAATGCGCGCCGCGCAGCAGCGTCCCCGATCCGAGGAACGCCCGCGCGGGAAAATCCTTCTTGAAGTAGCCGCGGTAGACGCCGTTGAATTTGTCGAAGAGCGACACGTCGGAGCAG
The DNA here is from genome assembly GCA_035714085.1 of Blastocatellia bacterium. Taxonomy (GTDB): domain Bacteria; phylum Acidobacteriota; class Blastocatellia; order RBC074; family RBC074; genus JAJVID01. The sequence goes on along the minus strand of DASTMP010000129.1, from coordinate 14,505 downwards.
AAGACCTGCACAGAGACCAGGTCGTCCATAGTCATTCCGGCCTCGGCCAGCACGGCTTTGACGCCGTCAATCATCAACCGCGCCTCTTGTTCGACATCGCTCGGAATCTGGTTGGTCTTCGGATCGAGGCCCAGCCGCCCGGCCAGATAGAGAGTATTGCCGGCCATTATGCCGTCGCTGAACGGGGCGTTGACGCTGCGGGTCGGCAGGTTTATAGCGCGACGGGCGTCGCCTTTCCCGCCCTGGCTGCCCCCTTGGCTGTAGGCTGCCATGCCGCCCAGGAACAATCCGATCAACAGACCACAAGATAATCCGATGAAAAGCATTCGATAGTTTTTCATTTCGCACTCCGGAGAAAATCCATCCACAAAGCCACACGAAGAGACGCGAAGAAGAGCCCAAAGTTTCTTCGTGTCTCTTCGTGTGGCTTTGTGGAGAATTGTTTTGGGTTTTAACGACCTACTGATAAACGACGAAGAAGTTGTTGTCTAGAAAATCGTGCTGCTCGACCCGCTTGAATCCGGCGGCGGCCATCCAGCCGTCCAGATCGCTGACCGTATAGACCATCTTCTCGTGCCCTGCGGGCCAGTCACGGCTGAAATCGATGACGGCGACGCGTCCGCCGGGTTTAAGGTATTTTTTCAAACCTTTCAGATATTCCCCCCTGTTGCCGATGTGGTGCATCGTGTCGATGATGGTGATCAGGTCTACGGGTTCGGGCAGCTTCGGGTCGGTTTCGGAAGCCAGGATCGGTTTGATGTTGGTCAGCTTCTGTTCCTGGGCCGTGCGTTCGACATGTTTGAGCAGCTCTGAGTCAATATCGACGGCGTAAACGACGCCCTTGCCGTTGGCCTTCCGCGCCATCGGTCGAGTGAAGAGCCCCGAACCGGAGCCGATGTCGCAGACGCGGTCGTCCGGTCTGACCTTGAGCGTCTCGACGACTTTGTCTACCTGCAAGCCTTCGATGCGGCGCTCCGATTCGAGCAGCTTGACGTATTCCTCGGCGCTGCGCCCTCCGCGCGATTGGCCGCTCGGTTGTTGTCGCTCTTGAGCCGAGGCGAACAGCAAGGGCAGGGTAAGCAAGATGAACAGTAGTGATTTGCGAAGCTTCATATATCGCTCTCCCGAGTTTCGGTCTCCGACTGGATTTTCGATGAGGTCGTGATCCACCCCCGCGCGCGGCCCACGTAGTAAACGGCCACGCCGGCCGCGATTGTCACAATCGCATAGATGGCTGGCATGGGTTGTTTCTGCAGCGTCTGAATCCACGAGAAGATCACCAGCAAAATGTAGATGGCGGGCGTGAATGGATAACCCGGAACGCTGAAATTGCTTTTCGGATCGTCGTCCTCCGAGCGGCGGACTACGTAGACCGCCGCAACCGTCAACGCCGAGATCAGCAGCAGCGCTGATCCAACGTAAAGCAGCAGGCTGCCGAATGCGCTGGTCAGGGCCATGACCGAAGCGATGGCCGCCTGAGAGAAGATCGCAATGACCGGCGCCTGGCTTCGTTTGCCAAGGCGGCCGAAAATCGAAGGCGCAAGGCCATCACGAGCCATCGCGTAATAGATGCGCGGTCCCGACGCCGTATACGCGCTGATCGCCCCGACAATCGTGACCATGATGATCGCGCTGACCAGCTTCCCGCCCGAAAGGCCGAAGAGATGCTCGGCTGCTTGTTGAGCGACGGGCATCGCTGCTTTCCAGGCGTCGACCGGTATCGCGTAAAAATAGAGCAGGTTGAGCGCAATATAGAGGACTGCGACCGCGATCGTCCCGCTGATCAAAGCGCGGGGCAATGTGCGGCGCGGCTCGGTGACTTCGCCCGCCAGATAGGCCGCGGCGTTCCATCCGAGGTAAGCGAAACTGGCCTGGATCAGAGCCACCAACCACGCGCCGCTGGCCTCCGAGCCTTGAATCACACGCCCCCAATCGCCGCGCCCGCTCGATACGCCGGCAACCGTGAAGACTATAATCGCGGTAACGGTCATCAGGGCCAGCGTCGTTTGTAGCCGTCCGCTTGGCTTGACGCCGATTGAATGGGGAAGCGCGAGCAGCAGCGGCAGTAGCGCGGCGACGGCTGTACCCTGAGTGAGGCCAAGCCAGCCGATCAATGGCGCGTCCGGGTTCCAGCCCGGCGCGAGAGGCGAAAAATACTTGACCGCCATAATCGTCGAGGCGGCGGTCGGCGCGGCGAAACCTGCGAAGAAGGTGATCCAACCGCCGATGAATCCCCACGGACGGCCGTAAATATGCGATAGATACTGGTACTCGCCGCCCGCACGCGGCATTCGCGTGGCCAGTTCGGCGTAACAGAACGCGCCGAAGAGAGCGAGCGTCGCCCCCATTACCCAAACTCCCAGCGCGGCGATGGGGTTGCCGGTCGCGACTCTGACATCGGCCGGCACGGTGAAGATGCCAATGCCGATCATACTGGTTACGACGAAAGCCCCTGCGCCCCAGACGCTGAGCGCGCGCCGCAACTGGGCGCCAGCTTCGGACGTTTGTTGTGGTTTACCCGAGCGCCGATTGGATTGCTCATCGGACTGCTGGTTGGACATTCATTATCTCCTCGCCGACCAAGCGTTCGGCGATGATTTCAGATTCCGCCTGATCATTGCGTGATTAGTTGTCAATCAGTTTGTGGTAACGTCCCATCCAATAGGGCAGCAGGAAGTAGACTCCGTCGCCTTCGCCGCGCCCTCCATTGCCGCCGTCGAGTCGATATGGATTGCCGTTCCATTTACCGATCGGCAATTCGTCATAAGGCAGGACGATCAAAGCCTGCCGGCGATCGAACCTGTCATTCAGAGTATCTATCGGAACATCCAGCCGGTGTGAATTGATCACAGTCCACGAGATTTGATCCATCGGGATTTCTTGCAGAGTGCGCATCGCTTCGTTGCGGTCAAACTCCTTGCCTCCGCTTCCCACGGCGTAGATGAAATTCCAGAGCGGGTTGCGTTCGGGGCGCTCGACCTGCCAGGAGCGTTCGAGCGATTGAACGTAAACCTCGCGCAGTTTAGGGTCGGTTTCGTAGTTGAGTAATGGATAATACGACAGGAAGGCCAATTCGTCATCCGAATGATTAACGTGGCCCGGATAGTTAATCTTCTGGTTGCGCGTCAGCAGATGGTAGCGATGTTTGTAGATCAGCTCGTTGTATGCCTGCTCGTAACGCGGATCGCTGGTGATGTGACTCCCGACGCGCAGGTGCGAGAGGATGTGCAGCGCGCGCAGTCCCGTCTCGTCAGGGTCGGCCCAGATCTCTTCCGGCCCCCACCATCCCCATCGGGTGCGCTTGCCGCCTGAGTCGATCAGTTGATAGTTGTTGTTCAGAATGTGATCGGTCATCCTAGTGACGACGCTGCGAATCTTCCGCTTCTCCGCTTCGTCCGCGACCAGGTCGTAATAGATCGCGTAGCCGAAATAATGGCTGACTATCTCATCCGAGCTGGTGTCGCCCTTCCATCGCCATTTGCCGTCGGGCGTGTCATGCCACTCGCCGTCTTTAGGCTGGATGTCTTCGCCGATCTTGATGAACGATCGCGCGTGGAAGCCGGGAATGCCCGTGATCTCTTCCAGCCGCAACATCGCTTCAAAGCCCTGTTTGGCGTTCGCCCGCGCGTCGGCCTCGCCGGTGACTTTGTAGCGAAACGCCTCAGCCGCGATGTACATCTGCGTCCACAACCCGTCGTTGTCGGTGGAGACGGTCCTATTGGTCGAAAGATCGCCGGGCGTTTGCAGGATCGAATCGGCGGTCAACCCGTGGCGGACGTGGCGCGCGCGGACGCGCTCGACGAAGGCTTTCGATTTCTCGGCTAGCGTCATCTCTTTATACTCGATTCGGCTGAAGCCCTTTGGCGTTTCGATCCAAACGACGGAACCCGCGTCATCAAAGCCCGCGCCGGTTACATGATCGTCCGGCAGCCAGCGTTTGCCGGAGAAGTATTCAGGATGTGAATTCTCTGGCGTGACGTTGGCGAAGAAAACATAGGCTCCTCGATTCGTGCCGAGGCAGATCGTCGGAACGCCTTGTCTAACAATAACGGTTACATCGCCCCAGTTAAGGCGTGGGGCGCCCTCGAAGCCTTGCAGATAAGTTTTTTCGCCTTTGGGGACCGTGTGGCTGATTTTAACTCGGCCTCGCGTCATTCGTAGAAACTCTGCGCGAGAATGAAATGTGCGAACCTTCTGAAGAAACGGCTCTGCTTTTGTAAGCTGTTGCGCTCGTATGACAAGAGAATTGTCATTAGAAAGAAAAGCGAGCAAATAGATCAGCAGTCCCGTCTGCGCGCAAGCTCGAAGCGGTTGAGGGAAATTTTTTGGCATTCAAATTCTCCGACCATGTCCGGGTAAAGAAAAGATTCTGCGGAAAGATGTCCACCGCATCTTAGCCGAACCGTCTTTGAGTCTGAACGCCTGGATGACTTTCAGGGCGAAGGTCGTCTATTCCACCCTGCGCTTGACCGTCGCTTTGAGGTATTGCCTGTTCATCCGCGCTATGACGTCGAGCGTGATGCTTTTCGGGCAGACCGCCTCACACGAAGCGATGTTGGTGCAATCGCCGAAGCCCTCGGCGTCCATCTGCGAGACCATGTTCAGGACGCGGCGGTCCTGTTCCACCTTGCCCTGCGGCAGGAGGCTGAGATGCGAGATCTTGGCCGCGACGAACAACATCGCCGAGGCGTTCTTGCACGCGGCCACGCAGGCGCCGCAGCCGATGCACGCGGCGTCGTCGAACGCCTCGTCGGCGTCTCCTTTCGGAATCGGAATGGCGTTGCCGTCGGGCGCGCCGCCGGTCGAGACCGAAACGTAGCCGCCCGATTGAATGATCCGGTCGAACGCCCCGCGGTCGACAACCAGGTCTTTGATGACGGGGAATGGCGCGGCCCGCCATGGCTCGATCGTGATCGTGTCGCCGTCCTTGAAAGATCGCATGTGCAACTGGCACACAGTGGTCGCGGGCATCGGCCCATGAGGAACGCCGTTGACCACCAGGCTGCACGACCCGCAGATACCTTCGCGGCAATCGCTGTCGAACGCGATCGGCTCTTCGCCGCGCCGCGTCAGGTCTTCGTTGACGACGTCGAGCATCTCCAGGAAGGACATGTCGTGGCTGATCTCTCTGGCCTCGTATGTGACGAACTGTCCTGGCGTGGCTGCGTTCCTCTGCCGCCAGATTCGCAATGTCAGGTTCAATTCTGCTCCTGAAAAGATCATCCACGAATCTACTCGAAGCTCCACGAAGCGCCCTTCGTGATCCTTTGTGTGGCTTTGTGGATGATTTTCAAAAGCAACCAGCGACCGGCCGCCGTCACAAGCAAGTCTAGGGTTCTTCGGCGACCGGTCGATGATTGCTAACTCAATTACTTATAGCTGCGCTGCGTCATTCTCACTTCCTCGTAGACGAGCGGCTCTTTGATCAGCTCCGGGAATTGATCGACGCCCTTGAACTCCCAGGCCGCCACATAAGCGAACTTTTCGTCGTTGCGCAGCGCCTCGCCGTCTTCGGTCTGATACTCTTCGCGGAAATGACCGCCGCACGACTCCTCGCGATACAGCGCGTCGTAGGCCAGCAATTCCGCGAACTCCAGAAAGTCCGCGACCCGGCCCGCGTATTCGAGCGCCTGATTCAATTCGCCGGCGCTGCCCGGCACGTTGACGTTCTGCCAGAACTGGCGGCGGATTTCGGGGATGCGCTCGATCGCGTGTTTCAGCCCCGCCTCGTTGCGCGCCATCCCCACGTCGTCCCACATCAGCTTGCCCAGTTCGCGGTGGAAATCGAGGACCGTGCGCCTGCCTTTGATCGAGAGCAATTTGCCGATGCGAGAGCGGATTTCCTCTTCGGCCTTCTTGAATTCGGGGTGATCTGTCGGATACTTGCCGTTTTTCTGCGTGGCGAAATACGAGCCGATGGTCTGAGGCAGTATGAAGTAACCGTCGGCCAGACCCTGCATCAAGGCGCTCGCGCCGAGTCGGTTGGCGCCGTGGTCCGAAAAGTTGGCCTCGCCGATCACGAAGAGCCCCGGAATGTTGCTCATCAATTCGTAATCGACCCACAACCCGCCCATCGTGTAATGCACGGCCGGGTAGATGCGCATCGGCTGTTCGTAGGCGTTCTCAGCCGTGATGCGCTCGTACATCTCGAAGAGGTTGCCGTAGCGCTCCTCGACCACGCCCTTGCCGAATCGCTTGATCGAGTCGGAGAAATCGAGGTAGACGCCGCGCCCGCCCGGACCGACGCCGCGCCCCTCGTCGCAGACCTCTTTGGCCGCGCGCGACGCTATGTCGCGCGGCGCCAGATTGCCGTAGCTCGGGTATTTGCGTTCGAGGTAATAGTCGCGCTCGCCCTCAGGGATCTGGCTCGGGCGGCGGTCGTCGCCGGGCTTCGTCGGGACCCAGACGCGTCCGTCGTTGCGAAGCGATTCGGACATCAGCGTCAGCTTCGATTGATAATCGCCGCTGACCGGGATGCAGGTCGGATGAATCTGCGTGTAGCAGGGATTGGCGAAGAGCGCGCCTTTCTTGAAAGCGCGATAGGTCGCCGTCACGTTACAGCCCTTCGCGTTGGTCGAGAGGAAGAAGACGTTGCCGTAGCCGCCAGTGGCCAACACGACGGTGTTCGCCGAATGGGCCTCGATCTTGCCCGTCACCAGGTCGCGCGTGATGATCCCTTTGGCGTGGCCGTCGATTAACACGATGTCGAGCATCTCGGTTCGCGGATACATCTTCACCGAGCCGGCGTGAATCTGGCGGCTCAACGCCTGGTACGCGCCGAGCAGCAACTGCTGACCGGTCTGCCCCCGCGCGTAAAATGTGCGCGAAACCTGCGCGCCGCCGAAAGAACGGTTGTCCAACAACCCGCCGTACTCGCGAGCGAACGGCACGCCTTGGGCCACGCATTGGTCGATGATGTCGACGCTGACCTCGGCCAGGCGGTGGACGTTGGCTTCGCGCGAGCGGAAGTCGCCGCCTTTGATCGTGTCGTAAAACAGGCGGTAGATCGAGTCGCCGTCGTTGCGGTAATTCTTCGCGGAGTTGATGCCGCCCTGCGCGGCGATGGAGTGCGCGCGGCGCGGGCTGTCCTGAAAACAGAAAGCCTTGACGTTGTAGCCGAGCTCGCCCAGCGTCGCCGCCGCCGAAGCCCCGGCCAGTCCCGTCCCGACGACGATGATGTCGAATTTGCGCTTATTGGTCGGGCTGACCAGCTTCATCTCCTGCCGGTATTTCGCCCACTTCATGGCGACCGGCCCGGACGGAATCTTCGAATTGAGTTTAACGCTCATAATCTCACCCAGCCCAACAGAATGGCCAAGGGAATCAGACTGTTTCCGACAAAGAGCGCCAGCGCGGAGATCTTCGCCAGCTTGTCGAAAAATCCGAACGTCTTTTTGCTCCGCAGCCCCAGAGATTGAAACAGGCTGCTCACGCCGTGGCTCAGATGCGAGAGCAGCAAGCCCATCGAGATTATGTAGAAGGCCGAAACCACCGGGTTGGAGAATCCGGAGACCATCATTCCATAGACATTGTGTCGCCCCTCGGCGTCTTCCAGGCGCAGGAACTGCGGGTTGACCCATCCGAAAGTGAAATGCGCGAGGTGAAACAGGATGAACGCCAGGATGATCAGACCGCTGATCCACATCGTGCGGTTGGCGAATGTCGAGGCCACGGGCTTTTTGAATTCGTAGCCGACGGGGCGCGCGCGACGATTGGCGCGAACCAACTGCGTGGCGGACACGACATGCAAAATCGCTATGAAAAGAAGGCCGGCGCGAGCGGACCACAGAAGCGCCGGGGTGGCCTTTAAAAGCGCGGCATATGCGTTGATTTTCTCAGGGCCGAGGAATATTTGCAGATTGCCAAGCATATGAACGATCACGAAGACCCACAAGCCGAACCCGGTGATCGCCATCACGTATTTTTTGCCGAGCGAAGACCGCCACAGGCGTATAAGCGCCCCCGACGGCGCCGCCCGCAAACTTTGAGCGGAAGCAGCCATCTCTCCTCTCCATGGTTTAATATTCGTGTCATAAACGTCCCTTCGTGTAAGTCACGAAAGGTATCAAGGTTCGGGCGATAAGTAAAATTCAAAATCTTAATATTGAATATAAGCTGCGCTAATATGCACGTTGAAACGCTCAAAACTTTCTGCGACCTGATCGAGACCGGGAGTTTTTCAAAAGCCGCCGCGCTCAACTTCGTTTCGCAATCGGCCGTCAGCCAGCAGGTCAAATCGCTCGAACAACGATTCGAAGCGCGGTTGATCGAGCGCGGGGGAGCGCAGGGCGTAACGCCCACCGAGGCCGGAAAAATCTTTTACGATGAATGCAAGGAGATCCTCGAACGGTTCCGCGCGCTGGAAGAGCGGATGCGGGTCAAATCGGCCGCGATCGCCGGCTCGGTCAAGGTGGCCACTGTTTATAGCATCGGCCTGCATGAACTGCCGCCTTACGTCAAACGGTTCATCCGGGCTCATCCACAGGTCAAAGTCCACATCGAATACAGCCGTACGGACAAGGTCTACGAGGCCTGTCTCAACAACACGATCGATTTCGGCATCGTCGCGCTGCCGCTCAGGCGGCCCAACCTGGCCGTCATCCCGTTCCGCGACGACAAACTCGTCATCGTTTGCAACCCTGAACATAAGCTGGCGCGCCGCCGCCGCGCGAGCGTAGGGGCGCTGGCCGGGGAAGATTTCATCGCCTTCGAGCGCGACATCCCGACGCGCAAGACGATTGACCGCATCCTCAAAGAGCGCAAAGTCGAGGTCAATCGCGTCATGGAATTCGACAACATCGAAACGATCAAACGCTCGGTCGAGGTCGGCATCGGAGTTTCAATCCTGCCCGAAACCGCTGTCGCCAACGAGGTCCGCAATAAACAGCTCGTCGCTTTAAACTTCACCGAAGGCGTATTCACGCGCTCCATCGGCATCATTCACCGCAAGGGTAAAGTCTTCAGCGCGGCGGCGCGTGAGTTTGTCAACGTGCTGACCTCGGCATGATTTTTCCCATCCGCGCGAGCGCTGGGGGGCGATTTGGTTTGAAATTTTCTTTGCCCGGTGGTAGCCTGCCGCGCGTTTTCGTCTTCATACGATTAGTCTCCCTAATATTGAACGTAACTATAGGGCGCGTCAGTTCGCCCAACGATCTTATTTTAATGTAGACACGCTGTACCGATCTTTTCTCTCTTATCGCCGATTGCTCGAATTGAAGTGGGTAATCGTTCTTGCCCATGAGAATTCGGACGCAATCGGGTTTCAGCCCCAGGTGACAATGCTTATGGACATCTCTTCGCACGATGTTCTGCTGGTTGGTGGCGGTGGCGCGGGGTTAAGAGCAGCTATCGCCGTTTCCGAATTCAATCCGAACCTGAGCGTCGCCGTAGTCTCGAAGGTCTACCCGATGCGCAGCCACACCGTATCAGCCGAGGGCGGCGCCGCCGGCGTGATCAAGCCGGGCGACACGCTGGACGAGCATGCGTATGACACAATCTCCGGCGGAGATTGGATGTGCGACCAGGACGCGGTCGAACTCTTCGTACAGGAAGCTCCGAGAGAGCTCATGCAGCTCGAGCATTGGGGCTGCCCGTGGAGCCGCGAGCCAGACGGCAGCGTCGCGGTGCGGCCTTTCGGCGGTATGAAGAAGGAGCGGACGTGGTTCGCCGCCGACAAGACCGGCTTCCACATGCTCCACACCCTCTTCCAAACCTCGCTCAAATACCAGGCGGTCACACGCTACGACGAATGGTTCGTCACCAAATTGCTGGTTGAAGACGGCCAGGCGCGCGGCGTGGTGGCCATCGAGCTGATGACGGGGCGCATTCAGGCCATTCTCGCCAAAGCCGTGATCGTTTGCACCGGCGGCTGTGGCAAAGTCTTCCCGTTCACCACCAACGCCAACATCAAATGCGGCGACGGCATGTCGCTCGTTCTCAACGCCGGCGCGCCTCTCAAGGACATGGAGTTCGTTCAGTACCATCCGACCGGACTCCCGTTCACGGGTATCCTGATCACTGAAGCGGCGCGCGCCGAGGGCGGTTATATGCTCAACAAGGACGGATACCGGTACTTGCAGGATTACAACCTCGGGAAGCCGGAGCCGACGCCCGTGCTGCGTTCGATGGAGCTCGGGCCGCGCGACCGCCTGTCGCAGGCCTTCGTCAAAGAGTACGAGAAGGGCCGCACCATCGAAACTCCTTACGGCCATGTTGTCTACCTCGACATCCGGCATCTGGGCGAGAAGAAGATCAACGCCAAACTTCCTTTCGTGCGCGAGCTGTGCCTGAAGTATCAGAATATCGATCCGGTCAGGGAGATGATCCCGGTGCGACCGGTGGTGCATTACATGATGGGCGGCGCGCACACCGACATAAACGCCGCCACCACGATCAAGGGGTTGTACGCGGCGGGCGAGGCCGCCTGCGTCAGCATCAACGGCGCGAACCGCCTGGGTTCCAATTCGCTGACCGAGTTGCTGGTCTTCGGCGCGCGCGCGGGGCAGTCCGCCGCCATCTTCGCCTCGGAGTGGAAGGAAGGGAACACCGCGAGCGTGCTGGCGCAGGCGACGGACGAAATGCGCAGAGTCGAAGAGCGGTTCCTGAACAAGACCGGCGGCCGCGAGCGCATCGCGGAGATCAGAACGGAGATGCAGAAGGCCATGGAGGCCGGAGCGGGCATCTATCGCACGCACGACAGCCTGGCCGAGGCCGCCGAGACCATCTCCAAACTGAAAGAACGGTTCAATGACATCGCCATTAGCGATCACAGCCATACGTTCAACACCGAACTGACCGCCGCCCTGGAGCTGTCGTATATGCTCGATGTCGCCGAGGCGATCATCGCCTGCGCGCTCAATCGAACAGAGTCGCGCGGCTCGCACCAGCGAACCGATTTCCCGAAGCGGGATGATGAAAATTTCCTGGCGCACTCGCTGGTCTACCGCAACGCCGATGGGACGACGCGAGTCGAGTACTTGCCTGTCACGATCACGCGTTGGCCGCCTGCGGAGCGTGTTTATGGGAAATGAAATACAGCGGCATAGCCACAGAGGTCACAGAGGTCACAGAAAAATCGTCAATGTCCCTCTGTGACCTCTGTGGCTAACACCTTTCACATGAAAACCCTCGTAAAGTGAGGATAGATGGCTAAAACGATCACTTTGGAAGTCGCGCGCTATCGCCCCGAGCAGGACGCCGAACCGGCCTTCGAGAGCTTCGACGTGCCGCTCAACAGTGAATGGGTGGTGCTCGACGCGCTCAATTACATCAAGGACATGCTGGACGGCTCGCTCTCATTCCGCTGGAGCTGCCGAATGGGCGTCTGCGGCAGTTGCGGGATGATGGTCAATGGCGACCCGAAGCTGACCTGCGCCACATTCCTGACCGCCTACGATCCGGGCCCGATCCGCGTCGAGCCGCTGCGCTATTTTCCCATAGTGCGCGACCTGGTCGTCGAGATCACCGACTTCATGAACAAGCTGAAAGCCGTCAAACCCTGGATCGTCCGCGAAGAGGAGAAGCCGCTCTCAGAGGGCGAATACCTGCAAACGCCGGAGCAGTTGGAGAGCTACAAACAGTTCAGCATGTGCATCAACTGCCTTTGCTGCTACGCCGCGTGCCCGGTCGTCGGATTGGATCAGCATTTCATCGGCCCGGCGGCCATCGCGCTGGCGCAGCGCTACAACAAGGATTCCCGTGACCAGGGCGCCGAAGAACGCATGGACGTCCTTTCACAACACGAAGGCATCTGGGGATGCACATTCAACGGCGAATGCACGCGGGTCTGCCCGAAGAATGTCGACCCCGCGGGCGCCATCCAGCAATACAAGATCAAGGCGGTGACGGAATGGTACAAGTCGCTGCTTATGCCATGGGGCAGGAAGTGAGGACTATGAAACAAGCGCCAGCCTACACCCTCTATCATCCCAAGTGGTATCGCAAGCGCGTCTCGACGTGGTGGTGGACTGAACAGTGGCGTTCTTTCAAGTTCATCTTGCGTGAACTGAGCAGCCTGGCGGTGATCTACTTCGTGTGCCTGCTGCTCTGGCTGCTGTGGAGTCTGGGGCAAGGCGCGGAAAGTTACCGCGAATTTCTGGAATGGATGAAGGATCCGTGGATGATCGCGTTCAACGTGATCGCTCTACTCTTCGTGCTCTATCATTCGATCACCTGGTTCAATCTGGCGCCGAAGGCCATGCCGGTGCGCATGGGCGGGAGGCGCCTGCCCGAATGGATGATCGCCGCGCCCAATTACGTCGTCTGGGTGGCGCTTTCGGCGGTCATAGCCTGGTTGATTTTGGGAGGGGACTGAAATGACTAAGAGATCGAATGAGCCGTTTCTGTGGTCGCTCTTCAGCTCCGGCGGGATGATCGCCGCGTTGACGGTTCCGGTTCTGCTCTTTCTGTTCGGCCTGGCTTTTCCGTTGGGCTGGATCGAGCCGCCGAGCTACGGAAGTTTACTGAAACTCGTCACGCATCCTCTGGCGCGGCTGGCGCTCTTCGCGGTCTGTTCGCTGTCGCTCTTTCACGGGGCGCATCGTTTTCGCTTCACGCTCTACGACGGATTGCAGATCAAACACCTCAACGAATTGATCGCCGTCTCCTGTTACGGAGGCGCTTTGGGCGGGACCGCGCTGGCCGCGTATATCCTCTGGAATATCTCGTAAGGCGGCTTGTCATCCATTATTTGGCTCCGGCGTTTGGCGCCGGTCATTGGTCTTCAGTAATTGGTCGCCGGTCGTTGGTCACGCGTAAACGAATGACCGGCGCCGAATCCCGGGGGGCTCATGTTCGATCTGAAGAAGATTCACAAAGACGCCATCTCGCAAGCCCTCGAGCGGGCGCATTTTTATCGCCTCCTCAATGAGCCGGGCGCGGCCGAGAGCATCTGCCTGGACGTGCTGGAGATCGAGCCGGAAAATCAAGACGCGCTGGTCACACTGATTGTGGCGATCACTGACCGCTTCAACAAAGGTTATGCCGTCGGCGCCACTCAGGCCAAAGAGTTGTTGCCGCGCATCAAGGACGAATATCAGCGCGCTTATTACGCCGGCATCATCTGCGAGCGGCAGGCCAAAGCCAGGCTGCAGCATGGCGGGCCGGGATCGAGCCACGACGCATACGAATGGCTGCGCGACGCGATGGAATGGTATGAGAAGGCGGAGGCGATTCGTCCCGCCGGCAACGACGATCCGATCCTGAGGTGGAACGCCTGCGCTCGAATCATCATGCGCAACCACCTCGCGCCGAGGATCGAGGATGCTTCGGAGCCTTACCTTGAATGAAGCCTGCTTGAAAACCGGACTCCGTCTCACTACAATAACGGCGCCAACCCCCTTATCTCGTCCGGACGATCACGGAGATCCAAGCGATGGATTGCTCGCGGTTCGAAGAATTAATCAGCGATTATCTTGATTGCGGAATGGCGCGCTCCGATCGCCGAGGTTTTTGCGAGCATCTGCTGGCATGTCGTCCGTGCCATCTGCTCTTCAACGACGTGCGCGCGGCGATTGACGGGTGCCGGGAATGGAAAGAATCGCAAATGCGCGAAGTCGCCATGGGGGCGGAAGTCGAACAGCGCATCATCGACGCCACGACCGCCGGCGAGATGCTCAGTTGTCGCACGCTTGACGCGCTGATCTCCGATTATTTCGACGGTTTGATCGAGGGCGAGTACGAAACGATCTTCAACGAACATTTCGCCGCATGTGAAGGCTGCCGCCGCCTGGTCGAGGGCTTGCGCGAATCGCTTGAAGAACAGGAATCGGTCGAGGCCCCGGAAGAGCTCTACGGCCGCATTTTCGCGGCGACGTCGAGGGCGGCGGGCGGCTCAAGACGTTAAATACAGACGGTTCTCATGCTTTATCCAACATACTTCTTCACCCTGTCGCCGCGAATCTTCTTGTCAGCCATCCTGCCAGCGCTACTGGCGAGCATGATCTGTGTCTCTTCGCTGGCGCAGGAGCCGGCGAACCTTGAAAGGAAGGTCGATAATCCCGCCGCCGCGGCGGGTGATGAGAAGAAATCCTTGCTCAATATGGGATGGATAGCGCCTCCGCCCAAAGCGATAGTTAGCGCCAAGCCTGACGGCGGCGCTGAGCGCAAGGTCGATATCATCGCCGAAAATCAATGGGACGAGCAGGGAAATGTTCTCATCGCGACGGGGAACGTTCAGGTCTCGGACGGAGAGATTCTGATCATCGCCGACAGGATCACTTACAATAAAAACACCGATGACGTGCTTGCGGAAGGAAATGTCTATTTCGAGCAGAAGGGGCAGCGGCTGACTGGTGAGATCCTCGAATTTAACTACAAGACGCGCCGCGGCGTGATGAGAAATCCGACAGCCTTCACGAACACGACTCCTGACGGTACTACTGTTGTCGTCGAGGCGACTCGGGCGGACAAGACCGGCGAGGACACTTACAATCTGGACAACGCGATATTGACCGCGTGTCAGCAGAAGGTTCCGAAGTGGAGCTTTACCGCGAAGCGAGCGCGCAT
>DASTMP010000128.1:0-54073 GCA_035714085.1 Blastocatellia bacterium | reverse complement strand
TCTGGTTCGCGCCTGGCATGAGACCTATCAGTTGCCCGCGATCCTCACGAACTGCTCGAACAACTACGGCCCGTACCAGTTTCCCGAAAAACTGATCCCGCTGATGTTGCTCAATGCGATTGACGGCAAACCGCTGCCGATTTACGGCGACGGCGGCAATGTGCGCGATTGGCTTTACGTCGAAGACCATTGCGCGGGAATTTTATTGGCGCTGCGGAATGGAAAGCCTGGCGCTAAGTACAACATCGGCGGCGGAAATGAAAGGACCAATCTGCAGATCGTTGATCTGCTCTGCGCGGAGATCGAGAATGTCTTACCTGCCGCCGATAACGTGGCTTTAAATCGGCAGGGAAAAAAGAGCTATTTCGAGCTGAAGACGTTCGTGCCTGATCGTCCTGGGCACGACCGACGCTACGCGATCGACGCGACGAAGATTCGCGCGGAGCTCGGATGGAAGCCGGGTTTCGATTTCGAATCGGGGCTGGCGATGACCGTGCGCTGGTATTTCGACAATCGCAAGTGGTGTGAGACTGCGCTGGCGGGGAAGTATGAGCGTGAGAGACTGGGATTGGGCGCTGTGTAAATCAAGTCGAGGTTTCTTATGAAAAGACGCGTGACGAGAATTCATATTGCGGCGATGGCTATTTCCGGTCTGTTTGCTAGTTTCGCAAGTCTCACAGATCAACGGGCTATGGCTTGCGATTGCTCCCGGCCCGGAAGCCCTCGCGAGGAACTTCAGCGAGTAGACGCTGTTTTCAGCGGGGAAGTGAGTGAAATCAACAGGGAAAGCGGAAAAATCGAATTCAAAGTCGAAAGATTCTGGAAAGGTCCTCGCGCAAAGAAAATCTCAATTAAATACGAACTATCGGATTGTACTTTTGTGTTTATTGTGGGGAAGAGCTACCTGGTTTATGCGTATGGTAAAGAGGTTTTTGAAACGGGTATTTGCACTCGTACTAGAGACCTTGATAAAGCGTCTGATGATCTGAAGGAACTTGGCGAAGGCAAAGAACCTTAATTTGATTTCCGAAGTTGAGGAGGTTTCTAGAGGACCTCAAAGAACTCGGAGAAGGTAATCAACCAAAATGACTTTGGCAAAATGATTTTGGAGAGTGTTTATATGAAAGGCATCATTCTTGCTGGAGGTTCAGGTACGCGGCTTTATCCGATCACGATGTCGGTCAGCAAACAACTGCTGCCGGTTTACGACAAGCCGATGATCTACTATCCGCTCTCGACCTTGATGCTGGCGGGGATACGCGAAATCCTGGTCATCACCACGCCGCAGGATCAACGGCAGTTTCAACAGTTGCTCGGCGACGGTTCGCAATACGGCCTGCGGCTCGAATACGCCACGCAGCCCAGCCCGGACGGCCTGGCGCAGGCTTTCATCATCGGGCGCGAATTCGTGGGCAAGGAGAACGTCGCGCTGGCGCTCGGCGACAACATTTTTTACGGGCATGGGTTGCCGGAGGAGTTGCGGCGCGCCGCCATGCGTCCCGAAGGCGCGACCGTCTTCGCCTATCAGGTCCGCAACCCCGGTCGCTACGGCGTGGTCGAATTCGACGCTGACGGGCGGGCAGTCAACCTCGAGGAGAAACCGAAGCGTCCGCGTTCGAACTGGGCCGTGACCGGCTTGTATTTTTACGACAACCGCGTTTTGGATGTGGCGCGAGAATTAAAGCCGTCGGCCCGAGGCGAATTGGAGATCACCGAGGTCAACAAAACTTTTCTCGAATGGAAATCGCTGAGCGTCGAGAAACTGGGGCGCGGAATCGCGTGGCTCGACACCGGCACGCACGAATCGCTGCAGCAGGCTTCGCTCTTCATACAGGCGCTCCAGGAGCGGCAGGGCTTGATGGTCGCCTGTCTCGAAGAGATCGCCTATCACCTGAGCTGGATCACCGCCGAAGACGTGGCGCGAATCGCCGGTCCGATGAAGATGAACGATTACGGGAGGTATTTGCTGAGAATGTTGGAGCAGGGGGCGCGGGCGCGATGAAGTTCATTGCCACGGACATTCCCGGAGTGATCGTCATCGAGCCGCACGTCTTCCGTGACGATCGCGGTTTTTTCGTCGAGACCTATCACCAGCGAAAGTATAGCGAAGGGGGAATTGACGCGGTCTTCGTCCAGGACAACCATTCGCTGTCGCAGCGTGGCGCGATCCGCGGACTGCACGCGCAGGTTCTACGCCCGCAGGGCAAATTGATTCGCGTGGTCGAGGGCGAGATCTACGACGTGGCGGTCGACATTCGGCGAGGCTCTCCAAATTTCGGGCAATGGGTGGGCGTCTGGCTGTCGGCAAAGAACTTCCGGCAGCTTTACATCCCGCCCGGATTCGCTCATGGCTTCTGTGTGACCAGCGAGGTCGCGCAGGTCGTCTACAAATGCGCCGAATTTTATGACCCGGAGGACGAGATCACCGTTCAATGGAACGACCCCGATCTAAAGATCAACTGGCCGCTCGAAGAGATCTACTCGCCGATCATGTCGAAGAAAGATATCGCGGCGAAACCACTGCAGCAGTTGATGGACGTTTTACCGTGGTTCGAAGAGAAGCGCGACGCGTAGTAACGAATTTATTCGTTACGGCGCCGTAACGAATAAATTCGTTACTACATGGTTATTTTCGGAGGGGCGGAATGAAAATACTGATCGCGGGCGCCGGCGGGCAGCTTGGGCGGGCGTTGCAAACGGGTTTGACAGGACATGAAATCATCGCGCTCACGCATTCGCGACTCGACGTCACGCGATTTGAAGCCACGCGCGGGGTCGTCGCGACGCATCGCCCCGACATCGTAATCAACGCCGCCGCCTACAACAACGTCGACGGCGCGGAGTCCGATCAAGCCGGGGCATACAGACTCAACTCCGTCGCGCCGCGCAACCTCTCCGTCGCCAGTTGCGAACTCGGCATACCGCTCGTTCACGTTTCGACCGATTACGTCTTCGACGGCCTGAGCGATCATCCGTATCACGAATTCGACCGGACCAGCCCGCTCTCGATCTACGGCAAGAGCAAGTTGGCGGGCGAATGGGCGGTGGCCGCGCACAATCCCCGCCATTACATCGTCCGCACCTCGTGGCTCTACCACACCGAGGGAGAGAACTTTCCGAAGGCGATGCTGGCCCAATCGAAGCGCGCCGAAGTCCGGGTGGCGTGCGATCAATTCGGTTCGCCGACTTACGCGCCGCATCTGGTCGGGGCGATTGAGAGACTGATAGAGATTGGCGCCTACGGAACCTATCATCTGGCGGGAAATGGCGCCGCGAGCAGATTTGACATGACGCGAAGACTCTATCAACTCCTCGGAATCGGAACGGTCGCGCTTCCGGCGGCGACCGCCGAATTCCCCCGTCCCGCGCCGCGCCCGCGTTATTCGGTTCTGACCACGGTTCAGGAGCCTGAAATTTTATTGCCACGGTGGGAAGACGGCCTTGCTGAGTTCGCCTCCGCGAGCGCATTATTTAAAGGATAAGCAGGTTGTCAGCCTTGCTTATCGGCGGAACCCACCCAAGGAGCGGTGAAATGACGAAGACGGAACTTGCTGCGCAACTACGCCAGCGACAACTGGATCGAGGCCTTGTGCCGCAATGGATGGTGGAGATGTTGGACGACGACGCCATCATCGACTCTTACGTGACGTGCGCGGAGTGCGGCGTAAAGCAGGCTGAAGGCGCAGAGTTGGAGCGAATTATCGCCGAGAGTCACTGCGCCGAGGATTTCTTCGATCGGTGCAATGAAGCGGCCAAAGGGCGCGCTCATGCTTTCTCTCACTGGCCGGAAGAAATTGACACTGAAGAGGCGGAAGAAAGCTAGGCGAAATGGCCCTCGAAGAAGCGCCCGACCTGCAGACCGTCGGCGAGAACCAGGCCATGCGTGACGATATGCGCGCCACATTGGTAGATAGAAAAGCCGGGCATTGAACCCGGCTTTTTGACTACCCGGTCTGTTATCAGCCGCTGCGGTGCGACGACCTACAAAAGCCCCAATCCCGCGCCGAGCCGAAGCCTCAGCAGTTGCCGGGGGCGCCGCAAGTCTTGGCTCTCGTCTCGCTGATGGCGTCGCAAGTCTTGGCTCTCGTCCCGCTGATGACGCCGCAAGTCTTGGCTCTCGTCTCGCTGATAACGCCGCAAGCCTTGGCTCTCGTCTCGCTGATGACGCTGCGAATCGTCGTAATCGCGGTAGCGATAATACTCTTCCGACTGATAGCGTCTGTGGACTTCTCGTTCATTCCGCTCGTGGCCTCTCTGGCGCCGCTGATGGTCACGAAAATCATCATTACGGTATCCACGGTCACGGTCAGAGTCGCGGTCACGGTAAAACCTCTCCTGCGCCGAAGCGACCGAGCCGCCCGCGACGGCCAGAAGAACGACGAAAGCTATTGCGAGATCTGCCGCGCCGATCAATCTGGAAAAACCTGAATATGACACAAACCCTCCATGTCGTTGGTCTCATCCGACGGCGCAGACGGGGTAATCCGCACTCACGGAAGAGAATTGAAGCCGAGCTGAGGTAAGCATATGTTGTTCCTTTTCGACATTTCTCAGTGAGAATCGCCGGATATTCCTTCACAAAAAAAAGTGAAATGATTGGAGGAGCGAGAGATGTGAGTTTAGCAAATGACCGACTAATCAGCATTCAGCCGCCCGCGCATACGATGACGAATAGTAATGTGGTAAATGGCGCGCGAATGTGGGGGCAATGTCCCGAAATACCCCAAGTTTTGGGATGTAGGCGCGTCCCGAAACGCCACGCAGCTTCTGTGGTGGCCCGCAAACTCACAGGCTCCGCTGTCACTACATTCCCCTTATCGCAGTGACAAAATGTCACGTCTTGCGACCCCGTTGAAATTGAGTAAGCGTCACTCTCCTTGCGGAATACGGAGCTTAGCGGAAGGCCGCACGCTTGGCGCCCATTTTGCCGAGACTACTGATGTACTTCCTTTCAAAATCATATTTGGGTTACTAACGCCGTATAAGGCAGTATCGAGTTGCTCCCACTTCCAGTATGGGAGCCGGGTTAAAGGAGAACACATGGAGCCTATTTTGCTGCGATGTTTTGCGCGCCCATTTTTCATCCCCCGATACAATTCGGTTGCTGACCTAAACGACAGCGTGTAAGGCGAGGTCGAGTCGCCCCGTCCCCAGTCAGAGGGTGATAGGCGCGCGCCTGGCCTGTCACCCTCATTATCTTGACGCTGCGGGCGGGGCGACACTTGCCATCTTTCTGACACCGCGCACGATCCCCCATCTTATTCACTCACTCCCCTTCTGTATTTACTATGCGAGGATTAAAGGTACTCTTAGCTGAAGATGACGACGTTTTCGCTCGCTTTACGGTTATATGTTATTGGCAGCGGGCGCGAGCCAGCATTCGGAACTTAGCGACAAGAACCATGCGACAAGTGAATAAAAGCGCGACGGCCTGCAATCTCTCCGACTCAGCGCCAATCCAACCCTGCCGCACTTTCGCGCCAGTCAACACTTTTGTTTATTCGCCGCCTTACGGAGGAACCATGGCATGGCCGAAAAAAAGCAGTGGAATATTCGCGTTGAAGATCAGCTAATTGACCGGCTCAACACGCTCGCGCCAAAAGCAGGATATGCGAGCGGGAATGAATTCGCATCCGAAGCGCTCGACATGTGGGCCGAAACGCTCGCTGATCTGATGATTAAACTTCGAGAGATTGAACGAAATGCTGTCGAACTTCATCGCGAGCAACTGCTCGCGAAGCTCCGTCAGGTTCAGGAGCCGGAAACCGAACGCCGCAAATAATTTGTCGCCTTGATCGACGCTTCCGCCTCAGAAGCGGGAAATTTCATCATTGACTCGGGCGGCAATTTTTTCTCTATGTGCGACTACCTGCAAACTCTCGGACTCCGCGTCAATCGGAACTATCAGCGCTGTTGCCCTGCAGGAGGTTGATATGTGGTTTCGGTGGTTTGTTCTGCTCCGTCTGCCGATATCCGTGGTCATGTTGCTTGGACTCGGAACCGCGTTAGGAATGCGCTGGACTTCCGAATTCGGCGCCGTGTGCTCTGTCGCGGCGCTGGCCTTCCTGGGGGCCGTTTCGATAAAGCTACTGAGGCGCAGGCGGGGCGCTCTCCTGCTCGCGGGCTGGCTCCTGGCGCTGGAACTCGTCGGTGTGGTTCTGTTCGTCGGCTCCGGCGACTATATGGTCGCGGGGCATGTTGACGTGGGCGCGCTGTTCGCATGGGGCTGCGCCGTCGGCCTCTTTTGGACTCTGCCGAATGGTTTAGTTCTCCATTCTCAGCGCGGGCGCTTCACAGAAAAAAAGCCGGGCTTGTGACCCGGCTCAGCGTTTGTGACACTAAGCGCCCACGCTTCGAGAACGTCGCCGCGTCTCTACTCTCAGCGCATATGGACTGCTCAGGATTGAGCGGACGACTGCGCTCCCGAGTCCACGAAGGCTCGGGTCGCCGCAGCATGCAAACCGGCTGCGCGCCCGCCGGTTCGCAAGAGAGCCGAGCGCACATCCTCTGTGCCGAGTCCGTAGCTGGAGAACAACTCCTCCGCCTCTGTTTGCGTAAAAGCGAGCATCTGTTCCGTAATCACGAACAGGTGTTGCTTGGAGCTGAGTCGCCACATCGGCGCGGGCAGCAGACCTCGTCCCAGAATGAGCATTTGCGTCTCAGCCGGAAGCAGCAGGAGCAAACGATGGAAGAACGGGATTACCCAATCGGCATCGTAGATCAAATGCAAGTCGTCAATCACCAATACCAAAGGCTCCGCCTGTCGCTCCAAATCCTTGATAAAGGCTTCCGCCAACTCTGCGATATTGAATTCGCTACCGACTTCAGCGCCGTCGGTCCCAGATGATCGCGCCTGGCAGTCCAGAGTCTGACGGCCGAATCCGGGTCGCACACGGGCCACACTCGCCACTAAATACTCGATAAAGACTGGAAGGCTCATATCCGGCGCGTCCACTTTATACCAGGCCGCGATCCCCACATGACGCCGAACGAAATCGACGGCCAGCATGGTCTTGCCCGTCCCCGCCCGCCCGTTGATGACGGTCGCGTGGCAGGATTTGAGATTCTCCCGCAGCGTATCAAGCAATCCCTGTCGGCAAACGAGCGGGGTCTCGGTGGGAATTGTTATCTTGCTGGTGATTATCTTCATGAAACTATTTCAAACCTCGAAGCTGAGGGTAAGCGAGGCGGCTTGAGAACTTCTTGAACGGGGCGCGAAATAAGGCTCAAGAGCAGCTCAAGAGATTTGCGTAATATCAGCCTCGCGATTCGGAAAGCTGTGGCGTGACAACTGTCTTTAAAGGCCTTATGGGGTCGAAGCTTGTGGGGGTGGAGACCTCGCCCCTGTGACCGGTTACTACCGGCCCGGTCGCGGAGGACTTAAGGTTTGGTGGAATTTCATTCTGGGGAGGTTTCACCGCGACAGGCGCCATTACCACAGCTTTCCAAATCGCGGCGCTGACGGCTTTGGGCTGCGGTGAGTTCGGCAGAGGTTCCCCGCCGAAGCCGTTAACTGAAGGGCAAGCCGGGCGTCACGGGGGCAACGTGGCGTCCGGCTTTGTTGTTGTGCGCCCGGCAGGGCGGATTTCGAACGGAAGCTGGGCAAATTTAGGCGATAGGCGCGCAGGGAGATAGACGCCTCAAGAAATCAGAGGCGCGTTGTAGGGCGTTTAATCGCAAAAAAAACAACAGTCGGGACCGGCGCCCGACTGTTGAGAGACGAAACTAGGTGAAGACCAGGCAGCGATTATTGCGCCCCAATGACGGCGTTGAATGCAGGGCGCTTCGCCGGTTTGTGTCCCGAAACGCCCCATGGATTTGGTGTGCGGGGGCGCCCCGATATGCCACACAGGTTGTGGGTGGGAATTATTTTCGCATTGTGGAATTAGGGAGTTAGCGGAAGGCGAGCGCCCTGGCGCCCATGTTGCTGTCGGTTGCGATGCCGCATAAGGCAAGTTCGAGTCGCCCCATCCCCACCAGAGGCTGACGGGCGTGCGTCTTTACCTGTCATCCTCATTGTCTCGGCGCTCATGACGCAATGATAATTTGATTTTCTGTCCCTGGCAGGTAATACCTACTAGCTGTGTTCATTTGCGCAACTCCCCCCATCTTGTTCGCCCACTTACATCAGGATTCTCTATGCGACGATTGAACGTTCTTTTAGTAGAAGACGATGACGGCGCTCGCTTGCTTTACACCTACATGCTGGCGGTGGCGGGCTACAAAGTGAACGCTGTTCGGAACGGTCTCGAAGCATTCGCCGAAATACAGGTAAATCGCCCCGACCTGGTCGTAACCGATATCGCAATGCCGGTTCTCAGCGGTTTGGATTTAATCGTGGCTGTCAGGTCGAATGACGAGCTTGCAAGCATGCCGGTCGTGGCGATTACGTCTTTCGGGAAAAACCTTCGGGAACAGGCTCGGGCGGCAGGCGCGACCGATGCGATAGACAAGCCGACCGACATAGCAAGAATGCGTGAGGTGATTGAAGCCGCCGTATCCAGTCCGCGCTTATAGCCATGCTAAACCAGGCGCGACAATGAGTTTTACAGACTTGCGGTTGAGAAGTGGCGGGAAGCCTCATAGACGAAGCATTACATTTTCAGTATTGGTTTTAATAGCTGGGCGACGAACCCGGCTAATTGCTATCTGTCCGACAGGGGGATAATGCGCGCAACCAGGCTGAGGAAATGAAGCCGTTGAATGCAGGGAAGTTTGCTGGCTTGGGCGCGGTGGATGTCCCGAAATCCCCCACAGGTTATTGTGGCGGGGGCGGCCCGAAACGCCACACGGCGACTTAACAAAGAAATGCGTTGACCGAGTAACTCTTAGGGGGTATAACCAGCGTCTGCAAAGAACCGACCTACCAGCGCCTAATCTCCGACCCCCGGCAACAACTAGGAGGCTCCCCATGCCAGAAGAGGCCCACAAGGCCGTAGACCGCATTCGCAGAGGCGATCCCATCGAATGCTCGACCGAAGCCTACCACTCTGAAATACGCGACGCGCTCATCCATTTCGCGCTTGATTGCGTTGACAACAACGACACGACGCGAATGCGAATCGCGCTCGCAGAGGTAAACAGGCTGGACAAAGAGCATGGCTATGTGGCGTCGGCTAAATCACCAGGCGAACTCGCCTAAGGCAGCGCCTTACTGCGACGCCCTGCCATCTCTCCGACTCCGCGCCAATCGAAGCCATCAATGCAGGCTAGCAGCTACGGGACTTCACTGACTTTTCATACCCTCCCGCTAGAAGAGGGCGCCGGATCTGGGTCGGCGCCCTGTTTGTCATGGCGTTTCGGGCTAGAGCCGACATAGGGGGTATCAATCGAAGAAATGCGAGTGGTGGGGGGAAACGCAAAAAGCGGCCGGCGAAAATGGCCGGGCTTGCGGCAGATGAAAATAGAGCTGGACGAGGGGGGCCGGCTTTTTGATTTCCCGCCGTCGCTATCGCCGGTTGCAAGCCGACGCAACTGACGCTAGCGCCTCCGGCCACTATCAGCGACCGATTACGCCGGAAAGTGAAAAGCGGGCAATAACAATTGGAACTCGGGTAAAAGCGATATGAATCTATGGACTCAGTTGTCGATCCATCTGATCGTCTTATCGACATCTCTGATGAGCTTCGATGTGTTCTATTTCGGTTTCGGAGCCGACGTCTCACACGTCGAGCGATCTATCATCGCGTTCTGCTTCTGCGGGCTGCTCTACGGCGTCGTGGCCAGCTTCATCGAAGACCTCTTGCGGCCGGGCTTGACGCGATTCCAGGCCGCGCAAAGCGGCGTCTCGCTCGCCGTCTTCGGCGCGATAAGTCTGCTTAACGTCATGCTCCGTCACAAGATCGTCAATCACGTCTCGCTTGAGCGATGGGAACTCGTCTATGCCGATTGGCTCGGAGCCGTATTTTTTTTGCTGGCCGTAGTCCTGCGGATCGCCGTACCGTTGTCTCTTCTATCTCTGAGGCGGCCAAAGCCGGATGGATGCCAATAGACAGGGCCTCAAAATCTTGAGACCCGGCAGATCGCGTCTCCTCGGTTCAAGACATTGCAAGAATTACTAGAAACCTTTCCCGCCGCTTGGAGAGGGGAGGTTGATCCGGAGCGAAGCGCGCCGCTATGATCTGCCCCTTTGGCAAGTAGCGGCAAAAGAGAAATCTGAATGGTCGACTGATAACGAAACTTACTACCGGCTCCTTTTGAGGGACTTTCGGAAGTCATAAGGCGCGTTATCCTCCGACACGCCGGCGTCCCGTTCTGAAACGCTCCTCATCGCTTTTTCGGCGCCGTCCCTTCGTGGAACTTCTTGACAACTTTCTTTGGCAGGTCGTCTGTACGCCGGGCGTTGTTTTTCTCGCTGATACGCCATACGGCCTTGTCTCGCAGGTTGTCGAGGTCAGCTTTGTGCTGAGTATACGCGTCGGGCCAGACGACGAAGGCCTCGACGCCCTTTATTTCCTCAACGCCGGCGCCAATATTGTTGAACATCACCTGATTGAACTCGTATTCCACAACCATCAGAAAAACGAAATCGGCGGACTGTAAGGACGTCGCTATCTTGAACAACTTCTGCTTTTCGAATTCATCTTTCAGCTTGCGTTCGGTCGAGAGGTCCGGCTGTTTGGAACTCTTCACGGCGACCACGTACACGGCTTGCCCGGCTTTGAAGGCGGACTCTTGAGCGGAGGCTGCGGAGGCGAGAACGAGTAGAACGGCGACGACTGAGAGGGGATTTTGCAGTTTCATAGTTAACCACTTCTTTCGCGGATTGCAGGCAGAAAATCTACCTCATCACATGAAGACGCAAAACAGACGGAATTATGCCAAACAATCTTCGAACGAGCGGCGCCCATGGCGTGAGGCATCGGTTGGTCGCTCGCAAAGCAAAAGCCGGGCGATGAACCCGGCTTCATGTTTATGGCGGCAGGGAAGTGAGGCGGCTCACACCACTCGAGAATCGGCAGCGGCAAGCTGTCGCTCTTTGTCTCTGACTTTGTCAGCAAGGATTCCGGCGATTCCAGTGTCGTCATATTTGGCGCAACCGGCGCGACCGTAACAGCGTCTATTTTCCCGCGTCGCGCCAGGCGTCTAAGTGGCCTGGAGTCGGACACCAGACGTGTTTGAAGCGTTTGCCGGATTGCTCTGCCAGCGCGCCGCCACAGATCGGGCAAGTCTCGCCATCAACTGATGCCGAGGCGCGCGTCTCGACGTTTTCGCCGAATTGGTTAAGGCTCTCGTCGCAATCAGAAGCTGATTGAATATTTGAGAAAGTCTTGGGCGACGGAGTATCAAAAGTCTCAAAAGGGGCTTTTGATCCTTGCCCAGACAGAGGCTCGTCAAAATTTCGCGCCACCTTTGCAGCCTTTTGAGCCTTGCCCGCTCCAGACCTTTCCAAATTTTCGGGGTTGGTCGCAGATATCTGTCGCGGCCAGGCCACGCCAGAGCTGTTCTGCAGGTGATCGGGTATGCCGTCATGGTTGCGATCCCATTCCCAGACGCCGGACAGCACGACGCCCGCCAGCACGGACGCGGCGCACTCCGCTATGGCCAACGCCGTAAGAA
Organism: Blastocatellia bacterium; assembly: GCA_035714085.1. Taxonomy (GTDB): domain Bacteria; phylum Acidobacteriota; class Blastocatellia; order RBC074; family RBC074; genus JAJVID01. Next base: position 42,514 of record DASTMP010000128.1, on the reverse strand, counting down.
ACCACCACCACTTTTCGCGCACATCGTCCGGCGTCATCCGAGGCGCGATAGTCTTTGGCGTTTCGACAGGCGCCAGGCTGAGCGGCTGAATCGTGGCGAACGCTGTCGGCGTCGCTGACGTCGAGACCTTCGGCGGCGCTTTCAATACGCTACGCCTTTCCCCTGGTGGCAGTTGGGCCAGACGCCGGCGCTCTTCGCGGATGACCTTTGCCTGGTCTCTGACTAGCGCGGCTTCGGCTTCTTTGAGTCGTAGTTGGCGCTCTGCTTCGGCTTCACGCCGGCGCTCTTCGCGCTCTTCCTCGGAGTGCCGCTCTTCGACTCCTTGACGGGCCGCCGAGACCTCGCGCGCCAATATCCAGTGGCCGCCGAGGTTGACGCAAAGGATCGCGCAGATCACTACGTCGGCCAGGATGCAGTAGCGCCGCACTCTCGCCGTCGCGTCACCACTGAAGTAGGTGAAGACGCCGGCGACGCCTGAGGTTACGACCAGCATCAGCGTCGCCAGCAATGAAGCGTCAGGGAAGACGTGGAAATTCGAGATGCCCACCATCAAGGCGGGCAAAAGGACCGTGAAAACGTAGATGATTGATTTGCGCCAGTACATTTGTGGCCTCCTTCCGGGATTGCAGGCCAGGCGCAAACGGGCAGGATTGCCAACGGCAAATGCTTACTCTATAAAGCGGTTGCACGCCGCGTACCTGGGGTTTCAGGTTTTAGCCCTGTAGAAGTTCGCAGCTCCTACAGGACAGCGACGGGCAAGACTATAAAACAGCTCTCTCGATGAAGCGAGAGTTAATAGTCAGGGCGCGTCCGTCATGCTCCCACAGACAAGGAACGGCTCGGTTGCGCAGTTGCTCGGACACAAAGACCTGCGCATGGCTGCGGGATACCAGCATCTTTCGCCGGCGTTTCTATCGGAAGCTGTAGGGAAGCTGGATAAGGTTTTTGGCTCTTTGAACGCTGAAAATGGGGGAGAACGTTACCATGACGTTACCGGAGAATTGGCTCTTGGTCATGGAATGGCGGTATGTGACTGAGATTGAATGGCGTCCCGTACGGGATTTGAACCCGTGTTGCCGCCGTGAAAGGGCGATGTCCTGGACCGGGCTAGACGAACGGGACGCAAAGTATAACATCAGGAAGCTTCAATGATCCCTGAATGATCAATGATCTGGACAATGTAATGTTGCCAGCTTGCCGCGACGAAGGGCAGATAATACTTACCAGGTCGCGCTTCGTCAACCGGCTCGCCCGCCTTTGTCAAAACTCGATCGCGTCTGTTCATAGATAGTGAAATTAAAAATGTGTCTTTCCTGATCGGGTTCTTGAATTGACCTGACCGCTTACCTATAATGCGCCTCCGCTTCTTGTGAAGATCGCATACGTTGTAAAGACTCTCAGTTTAGCGTGCCCCAAATCAGTGAATGTCTCTGGACCTGCGAAAGCTTCAATTGGCTGTCTGTGAATTCTGCAGCGGCACGGGATGGGAACCGGTGGGCGAGAAAGGTGTTCGCCTCTGCAGGTGCCGCTCCGAGGACCGTCGCAATCAGATGTTGGTCGCATCCCGCATCCCGCGGCGATACGAAAATTGCACGTTCGATAGTTACAAGCCGAGACCGGCCACCGATGAAGCTGGCATCTCACAGAGAAGGGCGCTCAACGATTCAAAATATATCGTCGATCAGTACCCGGCGGTGGATGTCGGGTTGTTGTTCCTCGGCCCTTGCGGGGTCGGCAAGACGCACCTGTCGACCGCGATCATCAAGGAGCTGGCGCTTAAGGGCGTCCCATGCCTCTTCTATGATTTCCGCGATCTGCTCAAAGAGATTCAGGACAGCTACAACCCGATTTCGCAGATGACCGAGTTAAAGGTTCTGGAGCCTGTGTATGACGCCGAGGTTCTGGTTCTGGACGAACTCGGGGCGTCGAAGCCGACCGACTGGGTGCGCGACACGATGACGCAGATCATCAACACCCGCTACAACGACAAAAAGCTTACCATATTCACCTCGAACTACCTGGATGAGCCGCAGGATCCCAACGAAGAGTCGTTGACCGACCGCGTCGGCGTCCGCCTGCGCTCGCGCCTGCACGAGATGTGCAAGGTCGTCCTGGTCAAGGGTGACGACTACCGTCTCAAACTCAACGTGTCCCGTGGCCGCAGACCCTAAGCCGCGCCTCGCTTTGACAAAGGGCTTGTCAAAGACAAGTACTTGTCAAACCGTCCCTGGCGCGGATATGATTCACAAGTCATGAGCTCAATTCGTCCGGTTCGCTCCAGAGAGTCAGATACGGAATCAGAACCGCCTTCACTCCACGGGCGCGCGATGGACAACCTCCGCTTCATCCGCGAGACGATGGAGCGAGCCTCGTCTTTCACGGCGGTGCCGGGATGGGGTGGTGTGACGATCGGCGTGACGGCGCTCATCGCCGCGTACCTCGCATCCCGCATCCGCGACGAGCACGAATGGATGTACGTCTGGGCCTGGGAACTACCGCTTGCGCTGCTGATCGGCGGCTGGACCATGAAGCGCAAAGCCGGGGTCGCGCAGCTCAAGCTGCTCTCCGCGCCGGGCCGCAAATTCACTCTCAGCTTGACGCCCCCGCTCGTCGCCGGGGCTTTCCTGTCAGTGGCTATGCATCGCGAAGGCGCCTATGACGCGCTGCCTGGAATGTGGATGCTGCTTTACGGCGCGGGAGTCGTGACCGGCGGCGCGTTCTCCGTCAGGGTCGTGCCGGTGATGGGGGTTTGTTTTATGGCGCTCGGCGTGTTGACGCTGTTCGCGCCCATTGCCTGGTGCAATCTTCTGATGGCGGCGGGGTTCGGAGGATTACACGTCATTTTCGGAACGATTATCGCAAGGAGGCATGGTGGCTAAACAGACTGCCAGATCTATCTCACAACATGGCTCCCAACATGGCTCCCAACAGGGGGCGCAACAGAGCTCTCAGCAGGGGACGCAACAGGGCAAGACGCCTGAAGCGAAGTCGCGCGGCGAGCAGGCGATGCGCGCCGCCGAGAAAGCGCCCGAGCTAGACGGCTTGATTCACGAACGAATGCGGCTGGGCATCGTGAGCGCGCTCGCTGCGAACGAATCACTCACCTTCGGCGAGCTGAAAGAGCTGCTCAAGACCACTGACGGCAACGTCAGCGTTCACGCGCGCAAACTGGAAGACGCAGATTACATCTCGTGCGCCAAATCATTCGTGGGGCGTATGCCGAAGACGGAATACCGCCTGACTCAAAAGGGGCGCCACGCCCTGGAGAAATACCTGAATCATATGGAGGCTCTGATCCGCGCCGCCCGCGAACGCTGAGGCTGTTTTGCTTTGAGCGTAGCCGCTGCGCGTAACTCGAGGTCACACAGGAGAGACTATGTACCAAATGGCACGTGTTGAAGAGATCGGTCAATCCGCGATCAGGACGCATCACAGCGTCATCCACCTGCGGACCCGTGAGTGTTTGCAGTTCGTAGACGTCACCGACGATGTGGAAGAAGTCGTCGCCCGCGCGGGCATCAGACACGGCTGGGTCAATGTGCAGACTAAACACACAACCACCGCGATCATCGTTAATGAAAACGAGCCCCTTCTGCTCGAAGATTTGAAGCGAATGCTCGAACGCCTGGCGCCGATCTCCGGCGAATACGAGCATAACGATTTCAGCCGCCGCGTTGACGTCCCGCCTGATGAGCCGGCCAACGGCCATTCGCACTGCAAAGCTCTCTTCCTGCCGATGTCGGTCTGTGTAAACGTCGCCGACGGCCGTCTCCAACTGGGGCGCTGGCAGAGAATATTCCTGATCGAGCTTGATGAATCCCGCGAACGCAGCGTGTCTGTGATGGTGATAGGGTAGAAAGACGGGGCGAGGGGGCGACCGGGAGAAACTTTCGCCCCATCGCCTCGTCTCCCCGTCTCCCCGGTTCTCCTGTCCCTCCGTCCCTCCATCCTTCCGTCCCTCCGTCCCTGAGCCGCCAAAGCTTGCAACCTTGTCGTCTGATTCGTCGTTAGATCAAGCGCGGCTGCTCGCTGACGCGCCGCGCCTGTGTACAAAAAATCGCGCAAGCTGTTAATACTTTCAGGCAAAAATCGTTTGACCGGGTAGAGCTACGCCTATGAAACACCTCTATTCTTTTTACGCCGACGCCGCGAAGATCGCGCTCCAATCGATCTTCGCGCATAAACTGCGTACGTTTCTCACACTGATTGGGATCATCATCGGCGTAGCGTCGGTGGTGGTCGTGGGGGCCTCGATCAGCGGCTTCAACACCTACGTTGTGACGGCTTTTTCGAAGATATTAGGGGTCAACCATTTTATGATCGCCCGCTTCGCTTTTCAGGGGCGCCGAACACCGGAGCAGTGGGAGCGCGCGATGCGCCGCAACAAGCCGCTCTACATCGGAGATTACGAATGGCTGCGCGACCACTGCGACTCCTGCGTCGAAGTCGGCGCGCAGGCCGGCAATTCCGTCAACCTCAAACACAACGGCCACGAAACATTCTTCACCAACATCCTGGGCGTGACGGCGAATATGGTTGACATAGAGGAAAAGAATATCGCCGAGGGTCGCTTCATCGCTCCGCACGAGGTCGAACATTCCGCCCTGGTCTGCGTGATCGGGGCGGAGGTGAAGGAGAAGCTCTTTGAAGGCCGCGACCCGATAGGCCAGACTCTCAAGATCCAAAACGCGCCGATGACCGTGATCGGCGTCGAAGGGAAGCGCGGAACGTTCATGGGGCAGTCGCTTGATAACCATCTATACATTCCGCTGATGACCTTCGGACATCTCTACGGCCGACGGCAGAGCCTGCAACTGCATGGGAAGGCGGCCAGTATCGAAACCTTCCCCGCGACTATCGAAGAAGCGCGAATGGTCATGCGCAACCGTCACAAACTGATCGGCGAAGAGGAGGACACATTCGGACTGGTCAACACCGGCGACCTGAAGGGGCAGATCGATCAATTCACAGCCACGATCGCGTTGGTTGTCACGCCGGTCACGATTCTGTCGCTCCTCGTCGGAGGCATCGTGGTCATGAACATCATGCTCGTCAGCGTGACGGAGCGGACTTTCGAGATAGGCCTTCGAAAAGCGGTCGGCGCAAGAAGAAAACAAATACTGGTTCAATTCCTGATCGAGTCCTCGCTGCTCGCCGCGGTTGGAGGCGTTCTGGGATTGCTGCTCGCGGCCGGAATTTCATGGTCTGTGCGCGCGTCGACGTCGTTCCCGATGACGATCACGGCCGGATACATTCTGTTGTCCTTATTGGTGTCGGGCGGAATCGGGTTGATCGCCGGCATCTATCCCGCGTACAAGGCGTCGCGCCTCGATCCGATCGTGGCATTGAGTAAGAATTGATATGAAACTTCAATCATTTATTCCAACCGAAACCGTCGCGATGGCGCTCGGCATGGTTCGCGCGAACAAGCTCCGCAGCTTTCTCACCGTGCTCGGCATTGTCATCGGAGTCACGGTCGTGATCGCGGTCGCCTCGGTCCTGACCGGCCTGCGCGGTCGCATCGTGTCGATGGTCGAAGACTATGGCACGAACAACATCTACGCTTACCACTTGACGACAGGCCCAATGATGGGGGAGCGCGACCGCAGCGAGTACATGCGCAAGCCGCTCACTCCCGAAGACTCCGAAGCGATCCGCCAGCAGGCGAGCGCGATTGAAGACGTGGCCAACGTTCTCTTCCTCTGGCGGCTCGACCGGACTATCAAATCCCACGGGCGGGCTTATAAAGAGGGCTTTCTGCAGGGCGTTTCAGCGAGTTACGCTAAAGTCGTCAATGTCTCATTGCAGCAGGGGCGTTTTATTTCGGAGGTTGACGACCAGCATCGCCGCGACGTGATGGTCATCGGCGTCAACGTCGTCGAATCTCTCTTCCCGAATCAGGCCAGCATAGCCGGCGAGCAGGTCGAGTTGCTGGGTCGCCCGTTTGAGATCATCGGCGTGCTTGAGAAGCGCAAGGACTCCTTCTTCGGGGAGAATCAAGAGGACAACGCGATCTTCATCCCCTTCGAGACAGGGCGCAAACTTTCGCCGATCAGCAAGGATCTCAACCTGAACATCAAGGCAAGAACCGGCATGCTACGCGAGGGGTTGGATCAGGTCGAGCAGGTTCTGCGCCGCCAGCGTGGCGTGAAATACAACGAGCCTAACAATTTTTCTCTCAGCACGGCCGACAAAATTATCGAACAATTCGACGGGATCACAGCTGGCGTCGGTCTGTTCGCGATCGCGATCTCGGCCGTAGGTCTGCTGGTCGGCGGCATCGGCGTCATGAACATCATGCTGGTCAGCGTAACCGAACGCACCCGCGAGATAGGCATCCGCAAAGCTATCGGCGCCCGCAAACGCGACATCGTCCGCCAGTTCCTCTTTGAAGCCATGACACTGACTTCCCTCGGCGGCGTTCTCGGCGTGATTGTGGCGATTGTGGTCAGTTACGTGCTTATGTTCTTCCTGCCACAGCTCCCCGCATCGATCCCACTCTGGGCCGTCATCAGCGGGATGGCCGTCTCTGTTCTGGTCGGACTCGTCTTCGGCGTCTGGCCCGCGAAGAAGGCTGCCAACCTCGACCCAATCGAGTGTCTGCGATACGAATAGCCTCACGAACGCAGCGCGCCGCAGACGCCGCTCTAAGGGATGTACGAAAAGTCCTCGGGAAGCGGTTGGGAGATTGGCGTCTCGAAGAACCTTGCAGGCTCCGGATGCGCGATGATCTGGCCACGCGAAGCGAGAAAAATGGCGATCTGCTCCAACCCGCCGCGCCCGATAGGTCCGGAGAGACCCGGCAGCATCCATCTAAAGAAATAGGTGTGTGGGTCTTTGAATACCATGTTGTCTTCGGCAAAAGCGAGATCGTTGCGATAAAAGGTAGTCACATCCGCGTTATCGCCGGCGCGGATCAACTGTGTGGTCCTCGGATTCGGAGCATTCAGGTCACCCTTCCCGAAGTTGATGAGGATTACTTTCGGCGACATTCCGGTGAGCGGTTCTTTCCGAATATACGGCGCATAGGATGCGCCATCGCCTGAGTTGGAGATCCAGGCGACACGGTCGAAGTATTTCTGGACATCCATTGCGCCGTCGACATGGTCAGTAACGATCGGTTGGTTGCGAAGAGGGGTGTTCTCATTGAAATAGGGCGGGTTTACGGGAATTCCAGCCCACTCGGTGAGGCCCGGCGAGTTAAGTAGTGAAGGAACACGAGCGCTGAGGACGCTACCCACCTGTGAGCGAGCGGATGGCCGCATTCTGAGCAGGTCTGGCCGCGAGTTCAGACCGCCCGGGGAGGCCAACACGCCCACTTTCACACTCGGTTCGAGAGCCATAAAGATGTGGCCGAAAGCGCCGGCGCCGAAGGAATAGCCGAAATAGGAGATCTGCGAAGGATCGAGATCTGACGCGCCGTCGCCATCCACATCGACGCCCATTTCAATCACGCGGACAAGTTGCATGAAATCGATGATCTGCTGCCGGATCGCGTCTCGCGCCCCGACGCCAGCATGTTCAGGACTGACGGCGGAGACTCCTTCGTTGTCGCTAATCATGCCGTCTCCGTTGAGATCCTTGCCGCGGCCGCCGGATGGGAACTGAACAACAGAACCATCCTTGAGTGAGACCTTCAGGAAGCTCAGGGGACCGTACGCCTGGCCGACGACGTTGATACAGGCTGTCGCTATCCCGTGGCTTGCGAATGCGGCCGCAGTGAGCCAGGGCGACTCCTCCTTGTAAGCCCCGCCACCGAGGCCAAAGATGACGACGGGCCAGCCCCCCGAAGGCGCCGCGCCGGCAGGCAAGAAGATATTCACATAGAGGGTATCGACCTCTTGAACGGGCGGGACGCCGGCGCGCGCGCCTACAGGCGGCATAAACGGCTCGTCGCCAATGTGCCTGGGCGATTTGAAGCTGCCGTATGCGATACGCCCCACGGCCCCGGGTTTGTACTGATCGAGCAACAGGAGAGGGCTGGTTTCGCCGGGATATTGCGGCTTGAAAGGCTGAAAGGCCGGAGGGTTCACCTTAATCTGTTGCTGCCAGTCGATGGCTTGAATGCCGCTGAGCGAAAAGACTGTGCGAGCGCCGCCGGGACCCAATAGAAAGTTTGCCGGTTCGGGAGTCGAGGCTTTGATCTGATCGCGTATGCTTTCGAGTGTGGCGGTTACGCTCTGCGTAGTGAAGAGGCTGGCGCCGACAACCTCACCTTCCCCTATTCCTCGCGCCGCCTTCAGAGCGTCAATCAGCGCCTTGCGATATTCAATCAACTTGCAATCATGGCTAAATTGGCATTTGAGATCATCGTCGCCGAAAAAAAGATCATGGTGTGGGGCCAGCGCGAATCGTCGAAAGGCCATGCTCGCTTCAATCGGCGCTCCCGACTTGGCGCGCACTCCGCTGGTCGCGATCAGCGCGTAGCGAGTATGTTGCCTGAGTTGCTCGTCGGATTCGGCCGCCAGAACGCGCGAGGCCTGGTCCCAAACGAGTTGGTTGACGCCGATTACCCTAGGGCGCCGCCGATGGCGCCACTCGCCGTCGTGTCGAAAGTCCGCGTCCCCGAGCTCGATGAAGAATACGTTGGAGCTGTTTACACTCATCGGATCGATGTCCCCGTCGAAGGGGATCGCCACACGTGGCTGTAGGTTGAATCCGTCCAGCGTGTCGATGAGCGCGAGGTCTCCGCAGTCAGACGGGCGCGCGCCGCAGTCGGGCAACGGGAGGTTTATGCGGAGGCCAGTTTTCTGCGAGCCATCCGCCACGGTGAATATATCGGTCGGAAATATGCCGCTCTCCGGGGTGTTAAAGCCGAAGAGGACATGGACCGTGTTCGCCGCTTGCGTGTCACGGATCAGCGACACTGTAGAATGGCAAACGAACAAGCAAAATAAACAAGAAAGCAACATAAGCCGCAGCGGCGAAAACATAGAATACTTAGCAATCTTCATAGTCAGCTCCTTTGTGAGACAGTGAATTCTGGTATTTCGCCGGGCATATTCCTGCTGTGGTCATATCTTGACAATGGCGCAAGTCTGAAGTATTCCTGATTTTTCGTGACCCCATAACCTGTTAGTAAAACACGGCTTTTTGTTACATGTCGGAACCTATATAAAATCGCCCTCAACCTTTGGAGCCGATATGGCGCCCGAGCAAGCAGCTTCCCGGAATCCAGTCAAGTTCGGAGATAACTTTGAGCTAGACCTGTGCGCTTATGAACTGCGCCGCGCAGATCGTTCCCTGAAGCTGGAGCGCATCCCGATGGAGCTACTGCTGCTTTTGGTCGAGCAGCGAGGGCGACTCGTGACGCGGGAAGAGATAATCGAAAAGATATGGGGAAAGGATGTTTTCCTGGATGCTGACAGCAGCATTAATTCCGCGGTTCGCAAGATCCGGCGGGCCCTCAAGGACAACGCTGAGCGACCGCGTTTCGTGCAAACTGTTACGGGTCGAGGATATCGGTTCATAGCGCCCGTCATAGACGCCGGCCCGGCGAAGGCGCAGGCTTCGGCAAAGACAGAAACTCCAACCACCGGACCCGAAGAGAGAGAAGAAAAAACGCCTGCGGAGAATTCCAGCGCCGCCCGTGTCGACCCGGTTGAACAGCGCCCCGCGCCAAACGCGACGACACGCTTAAAGAAGCGCTCGGTCGGCGGCCTTTTGGCCGCGGGCTTTTCGCTGCTCTTGATTTTGGCGATGTGGGGACGGGGCCGGCTTTTCACAATGGCCACTTCTGCGCCGATTCGATCCATAGCGATTCTGCCGCTGGAAAACCTTACCGGAGACCCGGGGCAGCAGTACTTCGCAGACGGCATGACCGACGCGCTGATCACAACCATGGCGGAGATCGGATCTCTGCAGGTGATTTCGCGCACTTCAGCGATGCGCTACCGGGATTCAGGAAAGACAATTCCACAGATCGCAAAGGAATTGGGCGTGGATGCGGTGGTGGAGGGATCGGTTGCGCGCTCTGATAACCGTGTCCGGATAGACGTCCAGTTAATCCAGGCGCCCGTCGATCGCCACCTGTGGGCCAGGAGCTACGAGCGCGACATTCAGGATGTGCTTGAGCTACAGAGCGAAGTGGCGCGCACAATCGCCTCTGAAATCCAGATCCAGTTAACGCCGAAGGAGCAAGCGCGACTTGGAAGCGCCCCCCCGATCAATCCGGAAGCTTACGACGTTTACCTGAAGGCTCGCTTCTTCTGGAATAAGCGGAACAAGGAGGCGGTCAATAAGAGCATCGAATATTTCAATGAGGCAATTCGCCTCGATCCTCGCTACGCAGCCGCATACTCGGGGCTGGCGGACGCCTACAACATTTCCGTTTGCGGTAGACCAGGAGGAATCGCGACAGCCGAGGCTGGCGCGAAGGCGAAGGCCGCCGCCTTGAAAGCAGTGGAATTGGATGACAACAGCGCCGAGGCGCACGCGGCGCTCGGATTTCAAATCGCGTGCTTTGAAAGGAACCGGGCGGCGGCTGAAAACGAATATAGACGCGCTATTTCGTTGAACCCGAACTATGCCACGGCTCACCACTGGTACGCGCGATTGCTGCTAGGTTGGCATGATCAGGAAAGCCTCGATCAACTCCGCCAAGCGCTGAGACTCGATCCCGTGTCGCCCAACATCAACGGTCTTTATGGGGATTACCTGATGGTAACCGGCCAGTTTGAAAAGGCGGTAGAACAGATGCGCGAGACGCTGGAACTCGATTCCCAACAATACAATTCCCGCATGCGTTTAGGCTTTGCCTACGCAAACTTGAACCGCTACGCCGAGGCGGAGAGTGAGTTCAAGAAGGCGGAAGAGATTTCGCCGGGTAGCGTGACCTCGCTCAGCGCGCTCGCTTACGTCTATGGACTTGAGGGAAAAAAGCGGGAAACAGAAAGGATGTTTCCCGATGTAAAGGCGCAGGCCGTGAAAACTGGTCATCCTTCAATGATTTCACTGGTCTATATCGGGTTGGGCCAGAAAGACCAGGCGACCCGTTGGCTGGTGAAAGCCTACGAACAAAAAGATTTTTATCTGGAACTCCTGCGCTCAGATGCAAAGTTTCAAGATCTGGAGCGGAGTGTTAAGAGCGCGCAGTAAGATTTAGCAGCGGCGCCCGCTCACAAGACTATTGCCTTGTGAGCGATTTTTATGGATAATGACTTTGTCGTATAAAGTAGTTTATAAAATATACTACTTGACGCTGGGTGTATAAACGTCGCTATCGCTTCAAAAATCACATAGGAGGCCCCTCGATGAAAATCAAAATGATTTTGCCGGCTCTGACCGAAGCCAAAAGCCCATTCTGGCGTCCGATCAAATATTCTCTGTTTCCCCCGCTGGGGCTAGCCACGCTCGCGGGGTATCTTAGCGGCGACGACGACGTCAGCCTGCAGGACGAGCACGTTGAAACGCTGGACCTGGACGACGAGCCTGATCTGGTCGTCATTCAGGTTTACATCACCTCCGCGAAACGCTCTTACGAAATCGCCGATCATTACAGACGCCGCGGAGCGTACGTTTGTCTGGGCGGGTTGCACGTCACGTCATTGCCTGAAGAGGCCGCCGGGCACGCCGACACCATCTTCCTCGGGCCGGGCGAAGACACCTGGCCGGTCTTTCTTCGAGACCTTCGCGCGGGGCGGCCTGGTAAGCTCTATCGCTCGGAGATCCGCACGCTCGAAGGCCTGCCGAAGATTCGCCGCGATCTGATCAAGCGGCATCTTTACCTCGTGCCGAATTCAATCGTGGTTTCGCGAGGATGCCCGCACACCTGCGATTTCTGCTACAAGGTAGCGTTTTTCGAAGGCGGCCGATCTTTCTACACGCAGACGGTGGATGACGCGCTTCGGGAGATCGAACGTCTGCCGGGGCGCCATCTGTATTTCCTAGACGATCACCTGTTCGGCAATCCCAGGTTCGCCGCGGCGTTGTTTGACGGAATGAAAGGTATGGGGCGGTTGTGGCAGGCGGCGGGCACCGTCAAATCCGTGCTCGCGCCTGACCTGTTGGAGAAGGCGGTCGAGTGCGGGCTGCGAAGCCTGTTCGTCGGTTTTGAGACGCTCAATCCGGCGAACCTGCGGGAACAACATAAGTATCAGAACCTGAATCGCGATTACACCGAAGCCGTCAAGCGGTTGCACGGTTCGGGCGTGATGGTCAACGGCAGTTTCGTTTTCGGCATGGACGACGATGACGACTCTGTCTTCGATCGCACGGTCGAATGGGCGATACGGCAGGGAATCGAGACGGCGACTTTCCATATCCTCACGCCTTACCCCGGCACGGCCTTGTATCAACGAATGGCCGCTCAGAAGCGCATGACCAGCGATGACTGGGATTTATTCGACACCCGCCACGTAGTTTTTCGCCCGGCCAGGATGTCGCCTGAGAGCTTGGAGGCCGGTTACTGGCGCGCATATCGCGATTTCTATCGCTGGGGATCGATCTTTAAGGGGGCGTGGACCAAAGAGAACTTACTCGGGCGGTTGCGCCACATCGGTTATGCGGGCGGTTGGAAGAAATTCGAGCCTTTATGGGATTGGGTTATTCGAGCCAAACGCGCTGGGAGAATGCTGCCGGCATTGGAAACAATCCTCTCCGGCTTCGGCAAACATTCGGCAGGGAGAATACCTGAAACTCACGCGATGATGAAGGCAGACCTTCAGACGGCGCCATTATCTGGAGCGCGGGCAGAATGAGGCGTCAATGACAGACAAGACTAGATTGGGGATTTCATTGATGGCGGCGGGCTTTGTGGGCGGCGCTCTTGGCGACGCGCTGCTGAGGGCTACGCCTTGGGGGCTGAACTTGGTCGTGTGGATTGCGGCTCTGATCGCATCCGTCACCGTAGTTCTGATTTTAAATCGGGTTGAGCCAGGCGCCGGAAGGAAGTGGCTTGTGATCCCGCTGCTGTTCTTTGCCGCAGCAGTCGCCTGGAGGGACTCGACGGTGTTGAAGGCGCTGAATCTGATCGGCGTTGTCGTCACATTGTCGATGATCTTGATGCGGTCTCAGGCGGTAAAGCTCCTGGCCGCGGGCGTGACCGACTACGCATTCAGCGTTCTGGCCTCTCTTTTTAGCGCGCTGGCAGGCGCGGGTTATTCGATCGGCGGCGACATCCAATGGAAAGAGATACCGCGCGACGGGTGGGCGAAACATCTGGTCCCGGTCGCCAAGGGGCTGGCAATCTCCATTCCGCTGCTGTTGATCTTTGGCGGGCTGCTGGCGTCCGCCGACGCGGTTTTTTCGGGCATAATACTTCGCCTCTTCGATTGGGACGTCGAAAGCCTCGTCGTTCATTGCCTGCTGACGGCGATCATCGCCTGGGCGGTCGCGGGGTTTTTACGCGGAGTCGTGACCGGTAAAGAGATGAAAGCCGGCGCCGCAAATCGACCGGCGTTTTTATGGCTTGGCGTCACGGAGACAGCGATTATTCTCGGGCTGCTGGACGTCCTTTTTCTGAAATTTGTCGTTGTGCAGTTTCAGTATTTCTTCGGCGGCGCGGCGAGGATTCAGGCCGTCGCCGGGCTGACTTACGCCGAATACGCCCGCAGCGGTTTTTTTGAGCTTGTCGGCGTGGCCGCGCTGGTATTGCCGCTTTTGCTGGCGACGCACTGGCTGTTGCGCAAGGAGAAGGCGCGAGACGAAATTGTCTTCCGCATTCTGGCCGGGGCGCAGATCGCTTTGCTGTTCGTGATAATGGTTTCCGCCTTGCAGCGCATGCGGCTTTATCAACGCGAATATGGGCTGACGGAATTGCGGGTTTACACGACGGTTTTTATGGGATGGCTTGCGGTGGTATTTGTCTGGTTTGCAATGACTGTGTTGAGAGGCAGGCGCGAACGGTTCGCTTTCGGCGCGGTGGCGACGGGGTTTCTCGCGATCGGAGCTTTGGTGGCCGTCAATCCCGACAGGCTGATAGCGCGCGTGAACGTCGATCATGCGATAGCCGGGCGCGACTTCGACGCCGCATACGCCGCCTCTTTGAGCGCGGACGCCGTGCCGGAACTGATCGAGGCGCTGGCGAAGCTGAATCGCTCGCAACGTTGCGCGCTGGCCGCGCAGATACTGCAAAACAAGCCGATTGCCGGAAGCCCAGGATGGCGCCGCTGGAATTGGTCGTGCGCAGAAGCCGCCCGCGCGTTGGCCGCAGGAGAACAGGAGCTGCGGGAATCCACTTGCCGTTAACCGGATTCATTCAACGCCTTCGCTGATACGAGAATCACAATTACGGCTTTGCGCCGAGTTTGCTTTTGACCTGAGAGATGCTGAACTCCAGCCATCCGCGTTCGTTGCTGTTGCGACAGCGCGAGCGCAGCGTCTCCAGGGCTTTGAGTTTTGCTTCGAGCGAAAGTTTATGGCTTGGATCGGCGGCGAGCGCCATATCGGTCAGATGCAGCGCCTCGACTGCCTGTCCGGCCTGCGCGCGTTCCATGGCGAGCCTGGCCACGGCGTCCGGGCCGCCGGCGAGTTTGACGATGTCCGGATAGACTGACGAGGCCGGCTTTTCGTACATCGTCGCCGGGTTGAGATCGAACCATCCGACGTAGCCTTCGTAAATCCCTCGGATTGACCAACTCAGCTTCCCATATCCTTCGCCGACATCCAGATCGGGCGGCAATTTGATCTCGTTCATCAACGTCCACACGTCCTTGCCAGCGTTCATACCTTTGACCGTCTCGTCATGGACGTATTGGATCGCGTCGCGGTAGCGGGTGAGTTGTCTGACGATCTCGGCGGCGCCGATGATCGGCGTCCCGTGGCTGGGCAGGACGATTTCGGGTTTGAGCGCGAGGACTTTATTGAGCGAGTTGACGTAATCGAGCGCCCATCGGGGCTGGGTTCCGCGCAGCGTGTAGATGTTCGGGAACGACGTGTAGAAATTGTCGCCGATGAAGGCCGCTTTGTATTTCGGAATCCAGACCGTCGCGTGATCAGGCGTCTCGCCCGGCGTGCTGAAAACCTCGAATTTGACTCCGCCGAGCTCGAATTCGTACTTGTCGTCGAACAGTATCGTCGACTCGATCTTCGCGCCGTAATTTCCCGGCCACGGCCCCGGATCCGGAATGCGCAGCGAGAATTGCGCTGCGTTCCGGCGGGCGAAGAAAGAGTTGAGCCGAGTCTGGTAATGCCGGAACTCGGCATGATTCTTCTGCGCGATGATCTTCGTGTCCGGCTGCTTCCAGGTCGGAACGCCGCCAGTGTGATCGCCATGGGCGTGTGTCAGGATGATGTATTTGACTGGACCGGCGTTTTCGGCTTGCAGCAATTGTTTATGTCGCGCAGCATTGAATGGCATCGAAGTGTCGATTATCACATTGCCCGCTTCGGTCACGACCATGAACGTGTTGCCGAAGCCGATTGCCTGGTAGATCGCTTCGCCGAACTTGAGCGCCTTCTTCTGGTCCTGCCCCACGCGGAGTAGCTCGAGCGGGTTGTCGGACATCTGTTCCTGCTGCGCGTGGGTCATTGGTTGAACCGATAAAATCGCGGTCATAAGGAATGCGGCGGCGATTGTCGGGAGAAATTTTGCGCGGCTCATAGAACTCCTCAGGAAATAGACAGGATTTACAGGATTATTCAGGATTGTTCTCAATTCACAGCATCCTAAATAATCTTGTAAATCCAGTCTATTTTCATTCTTTCAAGGCGTCGCAATGCGACATGTTGAACTCCTCGGAAAATCGGCGGCGAAGGATACCAACCCGTCCAGCCATTTTCCTTATTTGACAGTGCGGATGGAAAATTAGATAACGGTTACGCGGTATTTAGACGGTCGCCGCGATGGGTGTCAATGGCGAGGTGGGGAGCGGTTCTCAAATTTTCCTGGAACTTTCCCGACCTTCTGCGTCCAACAAGGTTAAAGCATGGTTAAAAGCGCTGCTGTTAAAATCCGGACTTTGCGGCGCTAATCGAATTATGGCGAAGACGCTGTCCCATTTGAGTGACGAAGATCTTCTGCGGCTGATGCTGGCCGGGGACGGCGACGCTTTTGAGGCTCTTTATGACCGAAGGCAGGGAGGAGTCTATCGGTTCGCGTTACGCATGAGCGGCTCGGCTGAGCTTGCCGAGGATGTGACGCATGACGTCTTCATTGCCCTGATGCGCGACGGCCATCAATTCGATCCGGCGCGAGGGAGCGTCGCCGGGTATCTGCTTGGCATCGCGCGCCACCGCACGCTCAAGCGATTGAGGCGTGAACGGTCCTTCATATCAATGAGTGATGGCTCCGAGGATGGGGAGGGCGCGCCAATAGGTTTGGATAAGCGATTGGTCGCCGACGCCGATCCGTTCGCCGATCTGACGCGGAACGAAACAATCGATATGGTGCGCCAGGCTATTCTGGCCTTGCCCGAACATTATCGCGAGGTCGTGGCGTTATGCAGTCTGGGCGAGATGAGTTATGAGCAGGCCGCGAGCGTGATCGGGTGTCCGGTGGGCACAGTCCGCTCGAGATTGAACCGTGCGCGAGAGATTCTGGTCAGGAAGTTGAGCGCGATTAAAGGCCCCGCCGCAAATTCCGCGCCCAATCCTGCGCCTAATCCCGCGCCTAATCCTGCGATGGCTGCCCGATGAGATGAGAAGATATGTTTTGTCGTGATTTTGAAAAGACCGCCGGCGATCTGGCCGCCGGGCGTTTAATGGAAGCCGGGAAGCGCGAACGCGCGATTCGTCATGCTTCCGAATGTTCAGCGTGCGCTATGCGATTAAACGCCGAGCGGACGCTTGAGGCGGGGCTTCGGGCGTTGAGCGAAGGCGCCGAAGACGGGGAGGCTCCGCCTCATTTGAAAACTGCGTTGCGCGCGGTTTTCGATCGACAGGTTAAGGCCGCTCCCGTTCTGACCTACGCGCCTGCGCGCTCGCGCAATTCGGCGCGTCGATGGATGGTCGCCGCCGCTTTGATTCTATTAGCCGTCGCCGTTGCGCTTTTGTCGCGTTCGACGAACTCAAAGAAAGATATAGATAGGTCAGACGGTGGAAACACGGCGCAGCGGGAACCATCGCGACAGCCCGTCATTGAACCTGACAATCAGAAGCAGAAGATCGAAAGATACGTCGCCAAAAAAACACCAATCGAACGCCGCACACACCGCCGCTCTGCGCCTCCCGACGATATGGCGAGCAATAATGAAGCTGTCACGGACTACATACCGCTGACCTATCTGGCGGACGCGACCGCGGTGGAGAGCGGCACGGTGCTGCGTGTGGAGTTGCCGCCTTCGGCGCTGGTCACGATGGGATTGCCGGCGCCCGTCGAGCGAACCGATTCGCGCGTTAAAGCCGATGTGGTAGTTGGTGATGACGGTGTGCCGCGCGCCGTCCGATTTGTGGGACAGGGTCCTGTAAGGAGATGATGAATATGAGCATCAGGAAAAATATAATGATAGCCATTATCCTGCTTTTTGCGTTGAGCGTTCTTGTCATCGCGCAAAGCCAGTCGCCACGGAAAGCCCCCGCGGGCTTCGACCCGTCGGTGGCTGGGCAGGGTCAGAGGCCTGGCCCGCGGTTTCCGCCTGATCACGCTCTGAACATCTTATCCCCCGAGATGCGCTTCGACGGCAAGGTCGTGAAAGGCGCGCCTTATTCGGCGACTGCGGTCACTGAGAGCGTGCAAACGCTCTCGAACGGCGCGCGGATCACCCACAAGTCGACGGCGTCAATTTACCGCGACAGCGAAGGACGTACACGGCGCGAGGTGACGTTGGACAGCATCGGGCCGTTTGCGACCGCAGGCGAGCCGGCGCAGTTGATCTTCATCAATGACCCGGTCGCTGGCGTTCATTACATTCTCGACCAGCGCAACCATACGGCGCGCAAGATGACCGCTCCAACAGAGGACGGGAACAAGCCCCAGCGTCGTCCGCCGCATGAGAAGGCGCCTGCGGAGAGCAAGACCGAATCGCTCGGCAAACAGGCGATTGAAGGCGTCGAGGCTGAAGGCGTACGGTCCGTCATCACGATTCCCGAAGGCCGTATAGGCAACGACCGCCCGCTAGAGATCACTTCTGAGCGATGGGATTCCGCCGAGTTACAGACGGTCGTCATGAGCAAACACAACGACCCGCGATTCGGCGAGAGCGTCTACCGTCTGACCAACATCAATCGCGCCGAACCTGCGCAGACGCTGTTCGAGGTCCCTGCCGATTACAAGCTCGAAGAAGGCCGTCCGGGGGGCTTTTTCGGAGGCCCTCCGATGCGGCGAATGAAGAAGCCTGGTGACCGATAATTCGTGGAACTTCGAGCCAGGCTCTCGGGCATAGCTATTGTGACTGATAATCGTGGGCGCGCTTCAACCGCGTATGACGGGGAGTAACCGCGCATTCAATCCGAACCGCTGCGCGGTTGAACCACGCGCCCACTCAAACAAGAGCAGGTGGAAGCAAAAAAGACAATGAGGTCAAAGGGGGCAAGAAGGGGATGGGGAGTGGGGAGCGGGGAACGGGTATGGGAAAGCAAGTTCCTTGTCACTACTCTCTACTTGTCTCCTTTGCCTATTTTTTTGCT
Organism: Blastocatellia bacterium; assembly: GCA_035714085.1. Taxonomy (GTDB): domain Bacteria; phylum Acidobacteriota; class Blastocatellia; order RBC074; family RBC074; genus JAJVID01. The sequence continues at coordinate 24,010 of DASTMP010000128.1, read as the reverse complement.
TCGGTCTTCGCCTTGAAATCCATATCAATCCGGTCTACTTCCTTCAGCCTGAATCGGTTTGACAGATTCCGGATATACGCCGCTTTCAGCCATCCCGACGCCGAACTGACAAAACTTTTACCCTTTTTGCCCTTTTTACTTCCACATCTTCCATCATCCGACAAATCGTCGGCAAAATGTGTTTAGACATCAGGGCGCGGCGCCGTTTTTTCTATCGGCGCTCCTCACAGATTGCGATTCGGAGTTGTTTTTTCATCAAACTCCAGCGTATACTCGCTTCAACTTACCGATCGGTAGGTTGGCGCATCGGTCGTTTTATTGTTCGCCGAAATTGAGCTGGCGCAGCGGATACGTCAGCGATTTAATAACGAAAGGTCGGCGCGACGCTGCGCCAGTGTTCGAACGAAACAGGAGGTGGGATATGAAAAGAGAATTTCGCAGAAGCTACGCCGTAATCATCGGACTGGCGCTCATTTCATTACTGTTCGTAGCCGCCAACAAACCTCCCGCGCCGGCGATCACATTCACTAAAGACATTGCGCCGATCCTCTTCAAGAACTGCGCTGAATGCCATCGGCCCGGAGAGATCGCGCCGATGTCGTTGATGAGTTATCAGGAAGCGCGCCCGTGGGCCAAGGCTATTCGGGAGCGCCTCGTTGACCGTTCAATGCCGCCTTGGAGCGCCGACCCGAAACACGGCGAATGGGCCAACGACCCGCGCCTCTCGCAGAAAGAGATTGACACCGTAGTCGCGTGGGTCAACGCCGGCGCCCCGAAAGGCGACGATAAGGATATGCCGCCCGCGCCGAAATTCACTGATGGCTGGACGATCGGGAAGCCGGACGTCGTGATCGAAATGCCGGAGGAATACACCGTTCCGGCTGATGGCACTGTGCCTTATCTCTACTTCACCATGCCGACCAACTTCACCGAAGACAAATGGGTTCAGGCGATGGAGATCAGACCCGGCAATCGCAGCGTCGTGCATCACGTCATCGCCTATTCCCAGGAACCGGGAGCGAAAGTCAGCGGCGAGGGCGAATCGGCTCGTGGCCGCACTCATCTGGGTGGGATCACGCCGAACAAGACCGGCATCGTATACGGAGACGGTTACGCGCGGCAGATCAAGAAGGGAAGCAGCATCGTTTTCCAGATGCATTACACGACCAACGGCCAGGTGACCAAGGATCGCACGAAGATCGGATTCGTCTTCGCCAAGGAACCCGGAAAGAAGATGTTGATGACGGGTAACGCCGCCAACGCGAGATTCGCCATCCCGCCCGGCGATCCGAGCTATGAAGTCAAATCATCGAAGACCTTCAACGAAGACGTGTTGATCACGTCGTTCATGCCGCACATGCACGTGCGCGGCAAAGACTTCAGTTACACTGCGGTCTACCCTGACGGCCGTTCGGAAATTCTGCTCAACGTGCCGAAATACGACTTCAACTGGCAACTGACTTATCTTCCCAAGACGCCGATTCTGTTGCCGAAGGGCACGCGGCTCGATTGCGTGGCCCATTACGACAATTCGCCCAAGAATAGATTCAATCCCGACCCAACGCAGACCGTGCGCTGGGGCGATCAGACCTGGGAAGAGATGATGATCGGCTGGTACACGTACGCGCGAGCGGACGAACCGCAGAAAGCGCCAGCCGTCAGCAGTTCTTCATCGTCGCGGTAACTTCTCATATCACTCCCTATGTTGAGCGTCCGGCGAAATCCATTGTAATGGCAAGCCGGACGCTCAACACAATTCCTGCCTCGGCCGTAATAGCGCGCGCAGCCTCCATCAATCCTTAATCAGCCTCTCCAAACAAGTTTGACAAAGTAGTTTGCGTCGTCGTCGGCGAGAAAGAAATATTGATCGCGGAAAACTTGTGCAAAATCGTTTTCTCTGTTGAAATTGAGGGATCTGATATATCACATATCGGGGGCCCCATAAGTGAGCATCTGGCATTGATGTACCGCGAGATTGCCATCTACACACCACTTTACTTGAACGAATAGAACATGAATTAAAGAACAGCGGGCCGGCATGACCTGCCTGCAATCCCCAAGGAGCCGAATCGAACGCGTCGGCTTCGCCGAATGGCAAATATTCACTCGGGAATCGTTCATGTCGCGAGCGATGTCCTGAAACAATGAAAAAGTTCGTATCATCGCCTTCAGGCGGAAGTATTCCCTGCAAACAATGAAAAATTTCGTAGTCCCTCCTTCAGGCGAAAGTGTACGCAGGAAACGAAATGGCTTTTCTGCGAACACTTTTCCCTGACGGCGGGACTTCGAATTTTCATGAGGAGTCACCATGAGCAAGAAGTCAACCAAACACGCCAGAAAGGACAAAATCAAACCCGAATGGCAATTGCGGCTCTACGTCGCCGACCAGACCGCGAAGTCCACCGCCGCGCTTGCCAATCTCAAACGCTTCTGCGATGCGCACCTGGTCGGGCGATATGAGATCGAAGTGATTGACCTGCTGGAAAACCCTAAGCTCGCGGCCGCCGATCAGATTCTGGCCGTCCCGACTCTCGTACGGAAATTGCCCGAACCGGTTAAAAAAATCATCGGCGATCTGTCGCAGACCGAGCGCATCCTGCTCGGCCTCGATTTGCACATGACGCAAACAGGGGGTAGACGCCTATGAAAGCTGATATTCCAGCGTCGCTTCGCGCAGTGAACGCCCAATTGCTGGCGCGGCTCGCCGAGGCGGAAGAGACGTTGCGCGCGATCCGCAACGGCGAAGTCGATGCGCTCGTGGTCGGTGAGAGACTCTACATGCTCGCCAGCGCCGATGAGGCGAAAGCCGCGCTTCTGGCGAAAGACGAATTCCTAACTCAGATTACCGATCTTACGCCGACATTGTTGGTCCGGTGCAACCGCGACTTGCAATATCTTTTTGTCAATCGGCCGGCGGCGGGTTTCTTAGGCTTCGCCCCCGAAGAAATTGTCGGTAAAACTATTCGTGAAATTTTGGGCGATAGCGCGTTTACAACAATTCTCCCTTATATCGAACGTGTTTTGCAGGGGGAACGAGTCGAATTTGAAACGGAAATAACCTATTCCACCGCCGGACGGCGTTTTATGCAGTATGCCTATATGCCGGAGCGCGACAGTCAAAACAATGTGGTTGGCTGGTTTGCGACAGTTACCGACATCACCGAGCGCAAGCGGGCGGAAAAAGCCTTGCGCGCAAGCCGTTCCCGGCTTGCCGCCGACCTGCAAGCCATCACACGCCTCTACGAAGTCGGCAATCGTTGCGTGCGCGCGGGGAATGGGTTCCATCAATGTTTGGAGGAGATCCTGGACGCGGCGGTCTCCATCACCGGAGCGGACAAGGGGAACATTCAACTGCTCGACCCCGGATCGGGCGCGCTGGTGATCGCGGCGCAGCGCGGCTTTGAAGAACCGTTCCTAAATTTCTTCGCCAGCGTGCGCGACGGGAGTTCCGCGTGCGGCCCGGCGATGCTCTCCGCACAGAGTGTGCTGGTCGAAGATGTGACCCGGAGTGAATTGTTCGCCGGGCAGGCGTCGCTCGACGCGCTGCTCGCCGAGGGTGTGCGCGCCGTGCTATCCGCTCCGCTTCTGAGCAGCGACGGAAGCCTGCTGGGCATGATTTCCACGCATTTCAGCCGGCCGACGAGTATGGACGAGCGCGAGTTGCGCCTGATGGATTTGCTGGCGCGGCAGGCGGCTGATTACCTGGAGCGCAAGCAGGCCGAAGAAAAACTTCGCGAAAGTGAAGAGCGCCTGCGGTTGGCCCACAGCGCCGCTAATATCGGCACATTCGACTGGGATATCGCCGTGGGCCAGTCCGTATGGGCGCTGGAAACGGAGCGCATGTGGGGATTGCCCGGGGGAGGGTTCGGAGGGACCTACGAGGATTGGAAAAAGCAGGTGCATCCGGAAGATCTGCCGGGGGCGAAAGAAATGGTTCGACGAGCTCTTGCCGACCCGGATACTCCGTACTCGTTCGAGTATCGCATCATCCGTCCCGACGGCTCCCTACGCTGGATCTATGCGAAAGGCTCCACCATTCGAGACGAATCGGGCCGGCCAGTCCGCATGATCGGCATCAACATGGACGTGACGGACCGCAAACAGGCTGAGGCCGAACGCGAGCGGCTGCTGGCCGAAGAGCAACGCCTGCGCGAAGCCGCCGAGGCCGCCGCGCGCGCCAAGGACGAATTCCTCACCGTCGTCTCACACGAAATGCGTTCGCCGCTCAACGCAGTTCTCGGGTACGCGCGACTGGCGCACGCCAAATCGCACGACGCGGCGGCGGTAGCGCGTTACTGCGAGATCATCGCGCGCCACGCAAGAATGCAGCAGAAATTGATCGAAGACCTGCTCGACACGGCGCGCGTCATCAGCGGCAAGCTCAAACTCGAATTCGCGCCGGCGGACTTGCGGCTGGTGTTGGAAGAAGCCGTCGAGGTAGTGCGCCCGGCCGCCGAGGCTAAACAGATCGACCTGGTGACGCGGCTTGGCCGAGCGCCGAAGCAGTTGCTTTGTGACGCGGCGCGGCTACGTCAGGTGGTTTGGAATCTGTTACAGAACGCGATCAAGTTTACGCCCGAAGGCGGGCGCGTCGAATTGCGAATGAAACGGGCCGGTCAGCGCGTCCGCCTGATCGTCAGCGACACCGGGCGCGGCATCGCCCCGGACTTTCTGCCCGCCGTCTTCGACCGGTTCAGCCAGGGCGACATGTCGCGCACGCGGCGGCACGGCGGGCTGGGCCTGGGCCTGGCGCTGGCCAAGCAACTGGTCGAGATGCACGGGGGAACCATCGAAGCGGCGAGCGCCGGCGAGGGGAAAGGCTCGACTTTCACCGTCACGCTGCCGCTCGGCGCGCCGCAGGTCGCCTCGTACCCACAGCCGGCGCGGCCCGGAGCGGAAATCAACGCCGAGCCGGGGGCCATGCCGCTGAAAGATTTGCCGCGCCTGGACGGCCTGCGTGTGCTGGTGGTGGACGATCAGGAAGAGGCGCGGCTGATGATCGCGCAATCGCTGGGCGAATGGGGCGCGGAGGTGACGGCGGTGGCCTCGGGCCGCGAGGCGCTGGCGCTGATCGAGAGAGAGGCGTTCGACGCGCTGGTCTGCGACATCGCCATGCCCGAAATGGACGGTTATGAGGTTATCGGCCGTCTGCGCGCTATGGGAGACGCCCCTGAACTCTCCCACCTGTCGCGTTTGCCGGCCATCGCGCTGACGGCGCTGGCGCGACCCGAAGACCGTATGCAGACCCTGACGGCAGGCTTTCAGATGCACCTCGCCAAACCGGTCGAACTGGCCGAGTTGATTATGGTGATAGCCACTTTGACCCTGCATCAACAGCGAATCGCGACGGTGAATTGAGAACCTGTGTCATCAACCTTCTCACCCGCTCCGGCTCGACCGGATTCGCCCAATGCCCGTTCGCTTTGAAATATGAGCCTATGATGAACCCGTCGGCGGCCTGATAAAAATCGGCGATGTTATCCGCGTCAATGCCTGAGCCGAGCAGCACGGGCGCCTGGCAATGCGCTTTGGCTTCCTCCACGTCGGCGATCTTCGGCGCTTCGCCCGTTACGCTGCCGGTTACGATCACCGCGTCGGCTCGCATGAACTCCACGGCTTCGGCGGTCGCGCCGAGGCTGACGTCTGCGGTGATGGCGTGCGACGAGTGCTTCTTCTTCACATCGGCCCAGACCTGCACGCGGTCGGCGCCGATCATCTTGCGATAGCGCAGCAACGCGGCGGCGGAGGATTGGATCACGCCCTCATCGGCTACATGCGCGAACGCGTATGCTTCCGCGCGAATGAAGTCGAGATTGGCGGCGTGGGCGACGGCCATCGCTTCGATATTGGCGCCGGCCAGAATTTGAATGCCCGTGGGCAAGCGGCTTTCAGTTTTGACAGCGGCGCCGATGACGGCCATCGCCGCGACCACCTCCGGCCCGACCGAGCCGCGCAGGTAGGGCGTGTCGTGCATATTTTCGATGATCACGCCATCAACGCCGCAATCGCGATAGACGGCCGCCTCGCGTATTGCGTGAGCGATTATTTCGCTCACGGGTAGCGCGCTCGCCGGCGCGCCGGGCAAGGCGGCGACGTGGATTACTCCGATGATTGGTTTGGGATTGGCGAAAAGTTCGTCTCGCATCGTTCCACCTATGAAGTCTTATAGTCTGGCGGTAGCCAACCCAGGCTGCCGCAATAACAGACAAATTGCTTGGCTCGATTCGCTAAATCTGTCCCAGTCAGATCCATTCCAAACAGGGGATCGCCCGTACCTTTGCAGAAGGAGCATATTGAGGCGTCGGTCGGTTTTTGTGGCTTTAGCTCTGCAAGCTCCGGGTACCTTTGACTGGCTTGGTGGAGAACTATGTTGATAATGCGCGGATCGTCTTCAGGTCTGAGATCGTATGGGGAGTCCCAGAGAAACGAAAAGATTCTGCCGTCGGAACGAATGGCGTAGCAACCTCCCCAATCCATCATTGCAGGGAGCAGCTTCAATTCCGCAGCGAGTTGATTGAGCGGCGGGTCGAAATTGACGGCATAAGGCTCGGGATTGGCAATAAACTTTGCGAGCGTCTCTTGGATCTTTCCAGCGACTTCGTCTGACAAATGCATATATCTACTCTCCGATACAATCTCCGGGCCGATCAAGGGCGCATCCCACGCCGCTTTACGCCAAGCCCTGTCGGCGCCAATTCGTACGCCAGTTCAACCCAATCGCACAATAAAGGCCGCGTGTCGCGAGGGTCAATGATCTCTTCGACGCCGAAGCTTTCAGCAGTGCGGAACGGCGAGCGCAGCTCGTTCAACATCTCTTCGATCTCTTTCCGCCTCGCGTCTGGATCGGGCGAAGATTCGATGTCGCGTTTATACGCGGCCTGCACGCCGCCTTCAATCGGCAGCGACCCCCAGTCGCCCGAAGGCCACGCGTAGCGCAGGTTGAGCGACTGCGCGGCGCCGTGAGCCGCTCCGGCCACGCCGAACACTCTTCGCAGGATGACCGAAACCCAGGGCACGGTCGCCTGATAGACGGCGGCCATCGCTCGCGCGCCGTACCGGGCCGTGCCCGCGCGTTCGGCCCGCGTGCCGATCAGGAAGCCGGGTTGATCGACGAAGTTCACGACCGGCAGATGGAATGTGTCGCAGAGGTCGACGAAACGAGTCATTTTTTCGCTACCCGGGGCGTCGAGCGCGCCGCCGCCCCGCATCGGATCGCCGGCCAGCACGCCGACCGCATAGCCATTCAGCCGCGCGAGGCCGATGACCAGCGGGCGTCCGTAAAATCCGCCGATCTCGAAGAACGAATCGCGATCCAGAACCAGGTTCAGAATCCGTCGAACGTCGTAGGCTCGACGGCGGTCGCGCGGGACGATCGAGATCAACTCTTCTGCGCGGCGGCGCGGATCGTCGCCGGGTTCGATTCGCGGCGGCAATCGCCAGACGTTCGAGGGCAGGTAAGAGAGAAAGCGGCGGATTTGCGCGAAGGCTTCGTCCTCGCTTTCGACTTCATTGTCTACTGCGCCGCTGCCGCGCGCGTGAATGCCCGATCCGCCCAACTCTTCTTTCGTGACCTTCTCGCCGACGCCGCGCTCTACCACCGGAGGGCCTGCGACGAAGAGTTGGCTGACGCCTCGAACCATCACCGAAAAATGCGAATGTACGACGCGCACCGCGCCGAGTCCCGCGCAGGGGCCTAAGCACGCCGAAACGACGGGAATCTCTGAAAGCGACGCGACGACGATGTCCCACGCCGGATTCGCGGGCACGTATGTTCGCCCCGTCATCTCCAGGGTCTTCACGCTGCCTCCGCCTCCCGTGCCGTCGACCAAACGAATGATCGGCAATCGCAGTTCGCGGGCCATCCGTTCGGAATAGCTCATTTTGTGACCGATGGCCGCATCAGCCGCTCCTCCGCGCACTGTGAAATCGTCGCCGCCGGCGACGACGCGGCGTCCATCAATTCGCCCCACGCCGAAGACGAAGTTGGACGGCGTGAACGAAACCATCTCGCCGTTCTCGTAAACCGCCCTGCCCGCCAACGCGCCGGTCTCATGAAACGATCCCGGATCGAGCAAACGGTCAATGCGTTCGCGCACAGTTAGACGTCCGTTGGCGTGTTGGCGCGCGACATTGGCCTCGCCGCCCATCTGTTTCGCTAGTTCGACGCGGCGTTTTATCTCGTCAACTTCCGATTGCCAGCTCAAATGAACGCCTCCGAATGGTGAGATTGATCATAGGCGCAAGACTGAAGGCGGGCCGAGCGAATGTCAAGATTTAACCCGTGCGTGCGGTAACGGACTGATTTCCCAGCCGCATCGCCATTAGAATTCGAGCTTCCCCATATAAACAATTCTTGTCTCAACACTGCTGGCGAGATTGGCCTCTGACAGGGGCCCGCGCTCTTTGTCGCAAGCCACGGCTCTCAACGAAGTGGTCTAAGGGAGGGGATTTTACGTGTCGAAATCACCTGCATTTCCGTCCGGCGACACCAATCAAAATCGAAGAGGAGAAAAAATATGGCTCAAAAGAATAATCGCGTGAAACGCAGTGAAAAAGGGCTGTTGACGCCGGATAACTGCGTTGTCGCGCTCATCGATCACCAACCACAGATGCTCTTTGGCGTCAGCAATTTTGATCGCCAAACGATCATCAATAACGTCGTCGCCTTCTCGAAGGCGGCAAGGGTGTTCGATCTCCCGGTTGTCCTTAGCACCGTTGAAACCAAAAGTTTCAGCGGCTATCTCTGGCCGCAGATCAAGGCCGTCTTTCCAAAAGAAGTCCCGATCGAACGCACCAGCATGAACGCCTGGGACGACGAGAATTTTGTCGCCGCGATTAAGAAAACCGGTCGTAAAAAAATCGTGTTGGCCGGACTCTGGACTGAGACCTGCGTCGCGCTTCCGACTGTGCAAGCCCTTCACGACGGCTACGAAGTCTATGTGGTCGAAGACTGCTGTGGTGATGTGAATCAACTCTCTCACGATAACGCAATGAAGCGTGTGATTCAGGCTGGCGCGAAACCAGTCACCGCGCTTTCAGTGATGCTCGAATTGCAGCGCGATTGGGCCGCGCGCGACACTTATGACGCGGTCATGGACATCGTGAAAACCCATTTTGGCGCGTACGGCGAGGGCGTGGAGTACGCATATACGATGGTGCACAAAGCGCCGGAGACTAAGTACTCCCAATACACCATCCCGGCCGCCGCGGCCGCGCACAAGTGAATGATAGTGGGTAGTGGGTAGTGGGTAGTGGATAACAATCGTCCATTACTGCCCACTCCCCACTCCCCACTATCTTCCTAGGAGGATGCCATGGCTATACCAGCTGGAAACCAGCCGGCCGCTGATTTGATATTGATGAACGCCAAGATTGCGACGCAGGACGAGCGCCGTTCAATGGCTTCAGCCGCCGCGATCAAGGACGGACGCTTCATCGCCGTCGGCTCGGACAATGATGTGATGGAGCGCCGCGGCCCCAAGACACAGGTCATTGACGCGCAGGGCCGCGCCGTGATCCCTGGTCTCAATGATTCACATCTGCATCTGATCCGAGGCGGTCTAAGCTACAACATGGAACTCAGGTGGGACGGCGCGCCGTCGCTCGCGGACGCGCTGCGTATGCTCAAGGAGCAGGCCGCGCGGACGCCTCCGCCGCAGTGGGTGCGGGTCGTCGGCGGGTGGACGGAATTTCAATTCGAAGAACGCCGGATGCCGACGCTTGATGAAATCAACGCCGCCGCGCCGGATACCCCGGTCTTCGCGCTCCACCTATATGACCGGGCCTTTCTGAACGGGGCGGCCTTGCGCGCCGTCGGCTATACGAAGGACACGCCCGAACCGCCGAGCGGCGAGATAGAGCGTGACAAGCAGGGAAACCCGACGGGCATGATCATCGCCAAACCCAACGCGATGATCCTCTACTCCACGCTCGCTAAAGGGCCGAAGCTCGCGCGCGAAGATCAATTGAATTCGACGCGGCTCTTCCAGCGAGAACTCAACCGATTCGGCATCACCAGCGTGATTGACGCCGGCGGCGGTTTTCAGAACTATCCCGACGACTACGAAGTCATCGACGAATTGAACCGCAATGGGGAACTATCCGTTCGCGTCGCGTACAATCTGTTCACGCAAAAGCCGAAAGAGGAACTCAAAGATTTCCAGAATTGGACGAAGATGACCAGGCCGGGGGAGGGCGACGACTTCTATCGGGTGAACGGCGCGGGTGAGATGCTCGTCTTCTCGGCGGCGGACTTCGAGGATTTTCTTCAGCCTCGCCCCGATATGCCACCCACAATGGAGGATGAGCTCAAGGCGGTCATCCGCCATCTGGCCGAGAACCGCTGGCCGTTTCGCCTGCACGCGACATACGACGAAACGATCGCGCGCGCCTTGAACGTCTTTGAGGAAGTGAATCGCGAGGTTCCTTTTAACGGTTTCCATTGGTTCTTCGACCACTGCGAGACGATCTCCGACCGCAACATCGAGCGCGTCAAGGCGCTCGACGGCGGCATCGCCGTGCAAGACCGAATGGCGTTTCAAGGCGAATACTTCGTCGACCGCTACGGAAAGCGGCAGGCTGAGCGCACGCCGCCGATCAGGCGAATGCTCGATCTTGGCGTGCCCGTCGGCGCGGGCACTGACGCGACCCGCGTCGCGAGTTATAACCCGTTCGTTGCGCTTTACTGGCTCGTCACCGGCGCCACGATCGGCGGGCTGAACCTTTACCCAGAACAAAATCGGCTCGACCGAATGGAAGCTCTGCGGCTATACACGGTCGGGAGTTCCTGGTTCTCGACAGAAGAAGGCAAGAAGGGGGCGATTGTTCCGGGCCAACTGGCCGATCTGGCTGTCCTATCGGCCGATTACTTTTCGATCCCCGATGAAGAGATCAAGCGACTCGAATCCGTTTTGACGATAGTGGGCGGCAAAGTCGTCTATGGCGCCCGGGAATTCGCCAGGCTTGGGCCGCCGGCGCCGCCAGTCAGTCCAGACTGGTCGCCGGTGAAACATTACGGCGGATATGCGCAACAGAAAGTGGCGAGGGCGCCGGGGTCAAAGGTCAGCAGGCGGGCCGACGCGAAATCTTCGCCACACGACCACGTTCACGCAATCGGCTCGAAAGCGAGCCACTGGGTAATGGGCGAATCCGGCCTGTGGAGTCTGGGCTGCGATTGCTTCGCCTTTTAAACAGGGCGAGGGGCGAAGAGATGCGATTCGTCTGCTGGGAGCGCCGCCAATCTTTGCCTGCGACGCATCGCTCCGTACGGAGTTGCCCGCAGGCAAGGATGGGCGGCGCTCCCAGGGATTTCCTGAAGAGGAGCGAAACGGTATGAGCGATCCGAGCAAAACAGCGGCTGACCGGAGCGAACCGACCGCGTTTATCGTCACACATATCATTAAAGCCGGCGCCGAGCGACGATACGAAGATTGGACCAGAGAGATTCTGAGAGTCGTCAGCGGCTTCCCGGGCTATCTGGGCAGAGAGGTCGTTCTCCCGACGCAAGGCGAACGGAAGTACACGGTCATCGTGCGCTTCGACAGCAGCGAGCATCTTAAGGCCTGGGCTGAATCGGAAACTCGCAAAGAATTTATCAGCAGGGCGGGTGACTTGATGGAGAAAGGCGATCAATACGAGATCAGGACGGGAATAGATTTCTGGTTCACGCCGAAGGGCGTGAAGCCGCCCAAGCCCTGGAAACAATTCATCCTCACAACTACGGCGGTCTACCCGTTGAGTTTGATCATCCCCAGACTCCTCGCCCCACTATTCCGTATTGCGCCGCCTTTAGGCAATGAATTGGCCGCCGGGCTGTTAGTCGCCGCCATACTCACCGCGCTGTTGACATTCGTGGTTATGCCTCACTACACGCGATTGGCGCAAAAGTGGCTTTATGAAGAAGCGGAATGACTATTCGCGCTCGGCCCGGCTCGTTACAACGGCGTTTTGGCTCTTTCTTGTTCTAGTGGTTCCGGGCGGGGTAAGTTTGAAAGCTCAGTCGACATGCCCAAATCCACCGGAATATCAGGTGCTCCGGCAAGACGAAGATTACAGCTACCTTCGCGACCCCGCATGCAGGCATGATCGCTGGGACGCGCTTAAATATGTGCGACTCGGATCGAGCGGCGATAGCTTTCTAACAGTCGGCGGTGAAGCGCGTGAGTGGTACGAAGGATTTCGCAATTTCCTTTGGGGCGTGGGGCCGCAGGATGACAACGGGTATCTCTTACAGCGGTTCATGGCGTATGGCGACTTTCATGTGACCCGTCGCATTCGGTTCTTTGCGCAACTCACGAGCAATCTCGAAGATGGAAGAAATGGAGGCCCGCGGCCGGTCATCGATGAATCCAAGCTCTGGTTCAAGCAGGCGTTCGCGGATATCACACTGGCGAAGGGGGCGGAAGAGAAAGAGAATTCCCTAGTCATGCGGCTCGGGCGACAGGAGTTCTTTTTCGGCACAGGCCGGCTTGTGGATCCCAGAGAAGGACCCAATGTTCGCCTGGCATTCGATGCAATCACTCTCATATGGAAAAAATCTTCGTGGGATGTGCGCGCGTTCGTCTCGAAGCCTCTGCGGAACGGGACCGGTTTTTTCGACGCGCCGGCGGATCCTGGCACGACCTTCTGGGGTGTATACGCCGTAAGGCCATTGCCCAAGATCAAGGGAGCTAACATTGACCTTTATTATCTGGGTATAGACCGAAAGCAGGCGGTATTTGATAAAGGCGTCGGCCGTGAGTCGCGCCATACGATAGGAACACGATTTTGGGGCAAACGAGGAGGATGGGACTACAATAGCGAGGCGACATTTCAACTGGGGACCTTCGGCGGCGGCGGGATCCGCGCCTGGGGGAACGGCCACGACACGGGATACACTTTTCGATCCGCGCGCTTTCGACCTAGAGTCGCAGCGACGCTTGCTGTCACGAGCGGCGATAACGGTAATCCGAAGTCCCCGTTGGGGACTTTCGACCCGCTGTTCCCGACCGGCCTCTACTATGGCCAGGGCTCGATAAATCTGAATGGGCCTTCCAATCTTATCCAGGTCGATCCATATGTAGAGTTGAATATTACGAAGTCGGTCAAGGTCATTGTTGATAACGATTACTTTTGGCGGACAAGCGTGCGCGACGGCATTTATGGATTAGCCGTCAACTTATTAGTCTCTGGGAAAGGGAACCCGGAACGCTACGTGGGAAGTCAGCCGTCGGTGGGCGTCTACTGGCAGTTCAATCGCCATCTATTATTGTCCGCCGTCTATAACCATTTCTTCGCCGGCCCATTCCTGGTTCAGGCGACGCCGTCCAGGCGATCAGTGGATTATCCGGCGGCATGGGTGACTTATAAATTCTAAAATAGTTTGTAAACGCATGTATGGGAAAGAGACGCGACCTCGATACAGTAGGGGGAGCGTCAGCGACCTGAGCATCGATCAGCAGGTCTCATGATCACTGCTCAGGTCGCTGACGCTCCCCCTACTGTATCGCCTAAAGCTTCAGTCCGATCCTCCAACTTCGATTAGTCATCTGTTCGGCGCCGATTTCGACGTCGAGGAATTTGCGGATGATCTCGATGTTAGTTGTCGTGTGGCGCGACGGCGGAACGGTGGTGAACGACCCGCCGCGGGCCAGCGCCATAGGCAGCAACATCTGATCGGCCAGGTGTTCGCCCACAGCTACGTCGCTCGCCAGATAACGTCGCGCCGCGATCACGGCCTGATCCGCCACGGCTTCCGCCGCTACGCCGCGCTCACCGAAGCCAGTGAAGATTTCGATGACGTTTTCGCTTTCGATTTCGAGCGTGACGATGTTGCCGGGGCCGGGCGAGTTCGTGATCGATTCCGCTTTCAGCCAGTCATGCGGCCACGAGAGCTTTTTGTGAATGACTCCCAGTTCGCGTTCAGCGATGCTGCGAGGCAGATTGGCCACCAGCGCCGTCGCGCGGCGATCGAGTATCGCGCCGCGTTCATTCAACTCGATCGGTTCCAGCTTCTTCACGGGCGTGATGGCGATCTCGAAACGGCCCCCGCCCGCAGGGTAGAAGCCGTATCGTTCAAGCCTGGCTTCAATCCGCGCGCCCATTCGTTCGAGCAGCGGCAGAAAGGCCTTCGCCAAAAAATCGAAAGGCGGCGCGAACGGATTATGCGTCCCGCCTTCGAGCGTCAAATGCGTCTGTAGGTCCTGATCATCGGAGGTCAACAGCGCGGGCAAGACCGTTTGCAGGACGAGCGTGGCGCTGCCCGCAGTTCCGACCGCGAAATGGTAATGCCCGTGCGCGACGCGGCCGGGCGTGAATGTGAGTTGCGTCGAGCCGATGTGCGCGCCTGGCGCCTCAGCCTGACCAATCTTCGCAGCGGCTTTCACCGCCGTCAGGTGCTGCCGCAGCAAGCCCGGATTCCTGCGCCCGGCGCGAATTTTTTCGATCCGGAACGGTTGGCCGGTGAATAGCGAAAGCCCCAGCGCCGTGCGTAGAATCTGGCCGCCGCCCTCTCCAAATGAACCGTCAATCGAAATCATTTCACGGAGAAAGTTCACTCCTCATTTCGCATCAATCTCAAATGCCCGAATTCGGCGCTGCCCGGCGATGAGCCGGAGAAGATGTATGGTTGGTAGCCTGTTTCGCGCGCATACTTCTCGGCCATGCGAGCCACAACCGGGCCTGCGTCGCGACGGCTGAGAATGACGACTGTCCCGCCGCTTCCGCCGCCCGTGATCTTCGCCCCGTAAATTCCCTGCGCCGGCCCCTCCGCGCGCGCAAGCTCGACGATTCGATCGGTGGCCGCCGAACCCAGGCCGCAGGCGGAATAACTCGCGTGCGAATGATACATGAGCTCGCCCGCCAGTCTCATTCGCTCCTCATTGATCTTCCCTTGAAGCAACTCCGCGAAAATTCGCACGCGGTGATGCTCGTAAATCGGGTGCGCAGTCGGGACGCGCACGGCGTAGCTCCTGTCGGAGGCGACGCGCGTAACCGTGTCGGTCGTGCCTTTGAAGCGCGACAGAAATTCGGCCCCTTCGATCCGCTCCGGCGTCAGGGCGGCGTAATATTGTTCGAATTCGGACGGCGAGATGTTGGCCAGATAACCGCTCCATCGCGGGTCGTCAATCTGCGCGTGGTTGCCGGGCGCTCCCATGCTCACTTTCAATCCGGCCACCTCGGCGATGATCCGGTAACCGATGAACGCCCCGACGCGCACCGAGCCGTAGTCAGCGCCGGTGACAGCATGACGCACGCCGGAATCGAGCCCCCAGAACGCGACTTCGTCCGGAATTGCGGTCATCCCCAGCAATTCAGCTGGTTGACAGCGCAGCGCGAGCAGGCGATTGGTTTCGCCGCACGACGCCGTCATCTGATCCATCACGCCGCAGGGCGCGCCCGCCACCCGGTTTTCGACCGTCTGGCACAGAAGCGCCGTCTCGCGCGCATCGATCATGATGTCGAACGCAGCCGCCACGGCCTGCATCACTGCCACTTCGAGCGCGGCGGAAGAGCTCACTCCTTTGCCCTGCGGCACGCGCGACGAGATCAGGATGCGAGCGCCGTCCCGAAAACGAATCCCGCGCTCGCGCATCAGCGCCAGAAACACGCCTGTCACATAAGCCGCCCAATGCCGCGACGGGTCTTGCTGAAAGCGGGCGCGGGCCGTGTCGTAATCAACCGGCTCGCCAGCGACCTCGAATTCGGCAAGCTCCATCTCGTAGGCGAGCGTCTGCCCTGCGCCCTCCGCGAGGCTGACGACAGTGAGCCTCCGATCGGACTGACGCTGCAACGCGGCGAAGGTCGCTTCCAGGATTGGCAGCTCCAGCACCAGCGAGCCTGAGTAGTCCGCGATCCCGCCCATCACGTCCAACCGCCCCGGCGCGCGCGCGACTACAAGCTCAGCCTTCGGGTCAAAAAGCCGGCGCGCCTCCAGCGACGGACTCTGATCGAGCTTGTTCAGCGTCTCGATGAAGGCGGACGCATCGGGCAGGTCGTGTGTTTCGCCGCGAATAATTTGATACATAAAGATTGAGCCATAGCCATAGTGCGCAAAGAAGAGATAATCGTTTCTCTGTGTTCACTGTGGACCGCGGCGCCTAAAGTTCATTGGCAAAGACTACAATCGACTTTGCGAAAACCTCTCCCTCATGGTCGTTGTTTGTAATGAATCTCCGGCTGCGCGCGCAACTCGGCGGCTTTCTCTTCAGGCGATGTGTCGCTCAGAAAATTGCCTCCGCCTATCTCCGGCCCCGCCAGGTACTTCAGCAGGTTCGGGCGCCGTAGCGGCGGATGAAACTCGATGTGGAAATGGAATCCGCGATAATCGCCGCCGTCGGTCGGCGCATGGTGCAGCGGCATGACGTACGGGAAAGGCATTCGCCACAGGTTGTCGAATTTCACCAAAAGACGTTTGAGCGCCTCGGCGAAGTCGCGCAGCTCCGCCTCGCTGAGCGTCGCGATGCTCGGATGCGTAGCTTTCGGCGCGACGAACACTTCGTAAGCATAACGCGCGAAGTACGGCAGGAAAACTATCGCCGACTCGTTTTCGAAAATGATGCGCCGCCCGTCTTCACGCTCGGCCTTGAGGATGTCCTGGAAGAGTACCCGCCCGGTCTCGGCCAGGCGCCGCTCAGAGACCCTCGCCTCGGTCTCGATGGTCTTGAAGACGAAGTTGGTGGCGTAGATCTGGCAATGGGGGTGTGGGTTGGAGACGCCGACGACCTCGCCCTTGTTCTCGAAGATCAGGACGTGATTGATCTCCTTGCGGCCGCCGAGTTCGACGTATTGCTCCTGCCAGACGCGCATCAGGTTGACGATCTCCGCGGCCTCGAGTTCCGCGAGAGTCAGGTTGTGGCGCGGGCTGTAACAGACGACTCGGGCGATGCCGGTTGCGGGTCGGTTGCGGTAAATCCCATGCGGCGCCGCCAGTTCGCGCGGCGCGTCGAGGCCGACGCAGGGATGATCGTTATCGAAGACGAACGTGCTCGTGTAATCATCGTTGCGCTTGCCGCTGACGCGCGTGGCGCCGGGGCATAAGTAACAATCGGCCAGGTAATCGGGCAGCGCCGATTCTTCACGGTCGACCGTCTCGCCGTTCCACGGGCGGTTCTGCCGGTGCGCGGCGACAATGACCCATTCCTCGCGCAGTGGATGCCATCGTTCTTCCCAAACCATAAAGCTCAATTACAAAGAGATTGCGTTGGAAAATTGATCAACCGATTCAGAGGGGGGATACGCCTGTATATACGGAATTCCCGGGTTGATGTTCACAGCAAAAGACCTGTCAATAGAACGCGGATTCATCGGATTTATGCCGGTCTTTTTCAGGTTTTTTCCGATTCTGTTGACACGTACATAGATGTGAAAAACGTCCCGGATCGGTCTCAATTTCACACGAGTTTCGTCTTCAGCATCGTATACGAATGTGGAGGAAGTCGGTAGCGGAGCTTTCGCCCGTCGGCGTTGGCGGAGCGGGTTACCGCCTGCGCTTTCGTCACGCCGAAATCGTTCTCCGTCTTGATGTCGGGACCATTGACTTCGGCCACCTCGACCGGGCCGGCGAACTGTTTATCCTGCGCCTCGAACTCTACATCGATGGGCTGATCGCGGTGGCGGTTGACCACGTTCAGAACGATGGAGCCGTTGTCATAGCTGGCGGACGCGCTCAGGTACGGCGTGGGGCCGAATCGCTTGCTCTCGTAGTTCGGGCTTTCCATAAAAAGATCGAGCGCCTTGCCGCGCGTGTTCTTCGCGAAGATTTGCAGCGGGTAATAGATAGTCTGCAGGAACAATCCTTTCTCGTCGGTGAAGATCGGCGCGATGACGTTCACGAGTTGCGCCATGTTGGCCATCTTGATGATGTGGGAGTGATTGACGAACGAGTTCAGGAACGTGGCCACGACCAGCGCGTCTTCGAGGTTGTAACGCTCTTCGAGAATGCGCCGCCCGCGCTGCTGCGGGCCGCGCGCGCGGTACCAGACGTTCCATTCGTCCCAGGCGATGTAGATGCGCCGGTTGCGCGGCAGGCCGGAGATCGCCGCGTTGATCACGCCCTCGGTCGTCTTGATCCGCTCGTCGAGATCGAGCGAACTCGTCAGATATTCGTAGTAGTCGTTGTCGCGGTTGCCGACGTAGAGATGGATCGCCAGGTAATCGATGTGGTTTTTGAGATGTTCGAGGATCGTTCGATTCCAACCGATCCAATCAATCCCCTGCGCGAAGTGCGACGACCCGGCGGCGATAAGTTTGATGTTCGGATCGGTCCAGCGCATCAGCTTGGCGGCTTCCAGCGCGAACTTGCCATAATCGTCGGCGCTGCGATGGCCCATCTGCCACGGCCCGTCCATCTCGTTGCCGAGTCCCCAGTACGTTACTTTCCATGGCTCCTGCCTCCCGTTCTGTTTGCGCAGCCGCGTCATCGCGGTGTCCTGCGACGAGTTGACGTATTCCACCCACTGCTGCGCTTCGGTCCATGTCCCAGTGCCGAGGTTGACGCAGATGTAAGGCTCGGTCTTCATCATCTCAGCGTATTGCAGAAATTCGTGCGTGCCGAAGCGGTTGCTTTCGACCGTGCCCCAGGCCATCTCCAAACGCGGCGGGCGTTTGTCTCGCGGGCCGATCCCGTCCATCCAGTGGTAGTTCGAGGAGAAGTTGCCGCCCGGCCAGCGCAATTGTGTGACGTTCAGCCCTTTCACCGCTTCAAACACATCACGGCGGAAGCCGCTCGAGTCGGAGAGCGGCGAGCCTTCTTCGAAGACGCCCCCGTCAATGCAGCGCCCGAGATGTTCGATGAAATTGCCGTAGATTTTGGGATCGATGTCTCCGATCACGCGCTCGGTGTCGATCTTGATGCGGGCGCGGAACGGGCCTTCTTGCGCGCGGACTGCGAATGGCGCGGCGATCAAGGCGGTCGTCAGGCCTTTCGCGAAGCCGCGCCGCGAGATTTTCAGAGTAGCGTCTTTCTTGGTCTTATGTTTCAAAGCCATCTTCCGGTCTCCTGCGGAAAACCATCCACCAAGCCACACGAAGGGCCACGAAGATGAAATCAATCCTTAGTGTCTCTTCGTGTGGCTTGGTGGATGAGATTTTCATTTCACGCCAGCGTAATTTGCAACCGCGTCACCGAGGCGGGCGCGAAACTGTAAACCATCGCGCGGCCTTTCGCCGCCGCCTGCGATGTTTGCGGCTCGATGGCGCGCGGATTGTCGAAACTGTTGTGAGCGTGGATGTCTTTGGCCGTCAATGTCGTCACGTTGACCTCTTTGACATTCGCGCCGCGTATGGTGATCTCTGTCTCTACGGAGGCATTCGGGTCGGGATTGGTCACGGTCAGAACCACCAGCCGATCGCGCCTTGAAGCCGATCCGTTCAGCCCGCGCATCGTGGCGGGCCTGCCGTTGCGCGTGTACTTCAGGGGCGACGAAGAGACATTCGTTCTGAGCGACTCGCCCGCCTGGTGCGCCGCGTACATGTCGAAGACATGATAGGTCGGCGTAAGAATGAATTTGTCTTCGTGCGCCAGGAAGAGTGATTGCAGACAGTTGATGAGCTGCGCGACGTTGGCCATCGCCACCTTGTCGGCGTGCCTGTGGAAGATGTCCAGAGTAAGGCCGGCCAGCACGGCGTCGCGGACCGTCGACTGCTGGCCCAGCAGATGCGTGTTGTGGACCTCGCTGCCGGGCTTGTACCACGCGCCCCATTCGTCTACGACCAGCTTGACGCGATGCTGCCGGTCGAACTCTCCCATCACCGCCCAATGGTCGGTGATCAGGTTCTCCATGCGGTTGGCCTCGCTGAGCAGCTCATACCATTCATCGTCGGGATATTTCACCGCGTCGCCTTTGCCCTCGAACCAGTTGGTGGTTCGCCCGCCGGTCACGTTCCACGAATAATGATGCAGCGCCCAGCCCCACATCCGTCCGAAGCCGCCTTTTTCAGCCAGGCGGCCGAAGAACCGTCGCGACCAGCTCAAGTCTCCGGCGTTTGGCCCCGAGCCGACGAAGGCCAGGTTGAGGCCGTAGCGCGGGACCCATTCCGAGAAGCGGCGAAATTCGACGGCGTATTCTTCAGGCGTGAAATTGCCGCCGCAGCCCCACGATTCATTGCCTACGCCCCAATAGCGCACGTTCCAGGGTTCGCGTTGGCCGGCGGTGGCGCGCGTCTCGGCCAATGTCGTCGCGCCCGCCGGAGAGTTGCAGTAATCCACCCACTCGTAAAAATCCCTCGCCGTCAGGCTGCGCACGTTGGCCGCCAGATATGCTTGAACCCCGCTCAACTGGCAGAAGCGCAGGAATTCATCGGTTCCGAAATGATTGGGATCGTATTTCCACGGCCCATCCGGAGCGCCTTTGGGCCATTCCTGCGCGTCTATCCAGAAGTTCGGTCGGCGCGGGCGGTCTTTGCGAGGCCCGACGCCGTCGCGCCAGTTGTAGCTGTCGGCGAAGCATCCGCCCGGCCACCGAATGACGCTCGCCTTGATCCGCTTCATCGCCTCGATCAGCGATTGCCGGATGCCGCCGATATTGGGAATCTTCGAGTCCTCGCCGACCCAGATGCCGTCGTAGATCACGCCGCCCAGATGTTCGGTGAAGTGGCCGTATATTTCCGGCGCGATCCTGCCGATCGGTTCGTCCAGCAAAATCTCGATTCTCGCGTCGGCCATCCGCGCCTCTTGCGCGGCGAAGCGGGCGCCGGTCAGCGTCAGAACACCGCCGGCCAGACCGGTCTTGATGAACTCACGTCGTCTCATGCATTGTCCTCATTTTCTGAAATAATGTTGCGCCACGTCAGGCGGAGCAACAGCCGCTGATGAGCCATCGGTTGAAGCTTTCCCAATGGAGTCGAAAGACTCATTTCATTGGAACCCGCAAAACGGAGAGCGAATTCGGCTCCAACGTAAAAGTAAACTCGTTTGACGAAACGTCGAACTGCCGCTCGACAGGCGCGATCTTTGTCGGCTCATCCAAACTGTTCTCGGCCTTCAAATCAGAACCAGCCAGGATAAACGCTTTGCCCGACGAGCCGACTTTGGCCGCGCCAGTAAGCCTTCCGGTCAGGCTGATGCGAAGCTCTCTTGACGTTACCTCGGCGTTCACAATCTTGAGAACCACCTCGCCCGTCCGGTCGTCAATCGAAGCGCTGACGAAGAGGTTCTGCTGCCCGTTCTTAGGCGAGCCGTTGATTTGGACGGGCAGGATGCGGCTGCCGCGGTTCACGCTGAACAATTTCTGCGCGTAATAATTGGGCGTCCCGTACGAGCGCAGGTTGTCGAACCAGATCAAGTCGGGCGTCCATTGCCAGGCGTCCACGTGGGCGAAGAGCGGCGCGTAAGATGACATCAACACGACATCTGCGTTTCGTTCGAGGCCGGTCATGAACGCGGCTTCAGACATCGCGCATTCCCAGTCGTTGCGGTTTTCCGGAAGGCCACCGCGTCCGGAACTCTGCGCGGCGTATTCGCCGGCGAAGATCTTCGGGCCGGAGCGCGGATAATCGTCATATCGCCCGACGTTGTCGCGAAACCATTTCGGCGCCATGTAGTAATGCTCATCAATTATGTCGGCATTGAGGCGGCGCATCTCACCCCAAAGATAACGAAACTGATCGCCGCCCGCGAACGGCCCGGCGCTCGTAATGAGCATGATCTTCGGATACCTGGCTTTGATCGCCTTGGCGAAGCGTTCGTAACGTTCGACGTATTGCGGCCCCCATTGTTCATTGCCGACGCCGATCATCTTCAGGTTGAACGGCTTCGGGTGTCCCATCTCGGCGCGCTTGCGTCCCCAGGCGGTCGCGACGGAGCCGTTTGCGAATTCAATCAGGTCGAGCGCGTCCCGGATGTAATGATCAAGATCGTCGAGCGGCGCCAGTTCGGAGGAATTGAACTGGCAGGCCATTCCGCAGTTGAGAATCGGCAGCGGCTCGGCGCCGACGTCTTCGCTCAGCAGGAAGTATTCGTAAAAGCCGAGGCCGAACGATTGATAGTAATCAGGCGCTGGGCGGTGTCTGAACTCGGTGTTCCAGCGGTTGACGATCAGTCGGCGATCAGTGCGGTCGCCGATGGTCGTCTTCCATTGATAGCGCGTCTCCAGGCTCCGCCCCTCGACGATGCAGCCGCCGGGGAAGCGCAGAAAACCCGGCTTCAGATCGCTGAGCAGTTGAACCAGATCGGCGCGCAATCCGTTCGGACGGTTCTTCCACGTCTCTTTCGGATAGAGCGAGATCAGATCGACGTCGATCTTGCCCGGCCCATCCATCAACAGATTCAATCGCGCCTTGCCGCTCGTCCCCGTGGGACGAACGATGACGGAATAGGTTTTCCACGCCGGCGTCAGGCCTGTAACATCGGCTTCGCCCAACTTTTTTCCGTCGGCGTCTTCCACTTCGACGCGCAACGCTGCGGAAGTTTCACCCACATTGCGCGCCAGTACGGAGAATAGATACTCCTTGCCCTGTTCAACCCCTATGCCGCGAAAACCTTCGTTCGTGAGGCCGAAGCCGCCGCCGGAGTCCGCTTTGATTTGAAGGTAATGCGCATTGGGCCGATTGTTTCGTGAACCGGCGTCGTAGATTTGCAGCGTCCCTTTCGCTTCGCCGCGCGCGAGCCGCTTCCAGCCCATCATCGGGTCGGGGAACTCGAACGAGTGATTCTTCACCCTTTCGGGATAAAGCCCGCCGTCGGCGCCGAAGTTGATGTCTTCGAAGAACAGCCCGAAGAGCGTCGGAGAGATGGCCGCGCCAGGCCGGTCTACCTGCACGGTGACGGCGTCGGATCGCGTCTGCGCAAATTGCCCCCGCGGAGGCGTTAGGCAGAGCGCGCCCGTCAGCGCGATAAGTGTCAGCGAAATACGTGGCGTTTTCATAAAGTGTCTGGCCTTGACGCTACTGCTTGATCAAAGTCGCAGCGAGGTCGCGAAAAAAAATTGAAGGGGGTAGGTTTTGGGTTTTAGCCGCAACGGAAAACATGTGTCAACCGATTACCGGATACGAACTTTCACTGATCGGGCTTGCGTCCTTTTTCGCGCTCATTCGCTTGCGCTTTGAGACGTTCGACTTCCTTGAACTCGCGCGCCGCTTCCTGCTTTCGTCCCAGCTTCTGGTATCCCCGCGCCAGCAAATAACGAGCCTCCGAATTATCCGGCTGTTCACGCGTGGCCTGCTCCAACGCGCGCACGGCTTCGGCGGTTCGCCCCTGTTTGAGAAATACGTTTCCCGCCAGCGTCAACGCCTCGACCGATCGTGGTTGCTGCGCGAGCGCCGCTTCAATACGGCGGCCGGCGGAGTTCAGGTCGTTCTGCTTCTCCAGGAGCGATGCCAGGTAATAAAGAGTCAGGAAATCGTCCGGATCGCGTTTAAGCTCGCTTTCGAGCCGCTCGCGCGCCTCCGGCAATCGTCCGAGTTTGAAATAAGCCAGTCCGAGCAGGAAGTGGATTCGTGGCAAGTCCGATGAGAGTTTTACCGCCGCTTCCAATTCGGTCGCCGCCTTCTCGAACGCGAATTCTTCAAGATGCGCCTGCCCTTGCAGCAGATGCGACAGAGCCACGCCGTCTTCGCGAGCGGCGAGGCGTTTCGCCACGTCGCCGACCTCGCCACGCCGCAATCGCAAGTAGGCCAGGCCGAGACTGTAAAGCGCTGTCGCTTCGATCTGCGGCGACGACATTTCCGGTTCCAGATAAGTGATCGCCTCGGCGTCGCGCCCCAATTCGACCATCGAAACGCCCAACAACTGGCGGGCCTGCGCGTGGTCGGGCGCGACCGCGAGAAAACGCCCCAACACTTCCGTCGCTTTCGCAAACTGCCCGGCGCGGTAATGCGCGATGCCCAGATTGAGAAGGATCGGAGTCAACTCCGGCTTGAGACGCAGCGCGGCTTCATACGCCGCAATCGACTCTTCGTAATTGCCCAACTGAGCCAGCGCCGCTCCCAGGTTGGCCTGGGCCTCGGCGTAGTTGGGCGCGCGGGCGAGCACCGCGCGATATTCCGCAGCCGCCTCCTTCAACTCGCCCTTTCGCTGCAACTCCACCGCGCGATT
>DASTMP010000127.1:0-24154 GCA_035714085.1 Blastocatellia bacterium | reverse complement strand
ATTTCCGCCGATATTATTGAGAAAATTGTGTGGCAAAGCATCACTGAGTTACTATGCGACCCCGACTTACTGATGACCCAATATCGCCAACGGCAGGAACCAGGTTTCGGCGCCTCGCAGCAATCGGAGCAATTACGACTAAATCGGGGCAACCAAGATTGGCACACTCGATTTGCTACCCAAAAGTAGCGCTGATCCGTAATACATCCACTTCCAGATCCACTTCTGGAGTGTAGTAGATCTCTGACAATCTATACTTCCACGGGCCGTTTTCCGCCAGATGTTCTTCCACGTCCCCGACCAGAGTTCGCAGGCGCCTCCGAGTATGGTTGCGCGTGCATTTGTCGTGAACGTCGCCGAAAACCCGCTCGATCGGATTGGCCCTTGGGCAATAGCTCGGCAGCCAAACCAGTTCGAAACGGGAATGCTCTTCCAGCCAACGGTCAACCGCTTTCGCTTTATGAATTCTGTAATTGTCACAGACGACATAAATCTTGCGATAGCGTTTCCTGAAGGTCTGCTGAAGATGATCCAGCAGTTTGCGGAACAGGACGTTGTTTTTCTTCGGCCCCAGGACGTAATAGGTTTGCCCAGTCTCAGGATTGAGCGCGGCAGCCAGATAATGTTTCTGGTTTTTGCCCGGGGTTCGGATTTCAAGTTGCGTTCCTTTGAGCATCCACTGGTAGCCGACCTTGGGGAGTAGATCAATGTCTAATTCGTCGGCGAACAGAATCAGCTCGTCTGGTCGCTGGTTTTCCAACAGCAGACGAATCCACGCCAGGCGCCGCGCACGTTCCGGGTCGTCATCACGGCCTTTGAGCTTGGCGCGTTTCCAGACGTAGCCGGCGGCTTTCAACTCAAGCCGAAGGGTCTCGCGCGAAACTTTGATTTGCGCCAGCACGGCGAGAGTCATCGACAGAGCGGCGCAACTCCAGCGCACTCGACACCAGCCCAGGACTCGGGGCGAAAGTTTGATCAAAGAGCGAAGCATCTTCTGCCAGCGACTCAGGCCTGGCGATGATTGGCCATCTCGTTGCCAATCCAATCGGGCAGCGCGATAGGCCTTGACGGAGCGATAGACGCTTGAGCGCGAGCAGAAGAGGAAATCGGCGATTTCAGTCGGGTTCTTCCCGGCATCGCATAAGAGTAAAATGTGAATCGCGAGTAGATGCCCATAACGGCCTTGGCGCAATTCCCGCAACAGAGCCTCTTGCTCCGCGGCTGGGATTTCAAGTACGGTAGTCGAACGCACGGACAGTTTCCTTGGGTACAGTTTTCTGGACAAAAACTGTAGTACCGGAAAGAAACTGTCTGTGCCAATCTTTCCTGCTCCGATTTAGCTTGTGGACTAGGCAGCAATCGCGGCGCCGAAATAACGATGTTGAATGCAGGGCAGTTCGCTGGTTTGAGCGTTGGGCATGTCCCGAAACACCCCATAGCTTGGCGTGCAGGCGAGTCCCGAAACAACCCACAGATTTTGCTGCGCGACGGCATGCAGGCTACATCGCAAGTTCCGAAGCGACACCGTATTGGGTAAGACGGTGTTGTTCATATCCTCCAGACAGAAGAGGGCGCCGGATCTGGGCTGGCGTCCTCATCGTCATGGCGTTACATACAGAAGCCACTTGGAGAAGAAAAGACTCGAAAAAAAATGGGATTTGCGGGAGGCGGTACTGGCCCCCGTGATTCTGGCGTCCGGCGTGTGGATGATTATCGCAGGAGTTACGAAACTGTGTGGCGAATAGAAAGCCGGGCGACTAACACGTCTCTGTCTTTGTGGCTCTAAACTCCCACGCGTCGAGAACGTCGACGCGCTGAACTGATATGTGTAAGTCTCCAAAAGCCCGCATTGTTGTTAATGAGCCTGGCCGCTTGAACCGTGAGCGGATTCTACGCGCGGAAAAGGGGCTAAAAGCAGCTAAAACTTATGCTGACAAAAGTGTCTATTTGTGATCAAATATATATGAGGACGACGCGAGACTAATAATATGCGGACAGTCAGGCGCGAAAGCCTCAAACTGAATCAGTCCAAATTCGATGCTCTTGAGCGCATCGCTCGCGCTTTTGCCTCCGACAAACAAGTCCACCTTGATTTTTATCAACACCATTTGAACTTTTCCGAGGCGCATAGTTATCGGCTTCGCCGGAACGACTTGAAGACCATCAATCATCATGCCTCGACGCCTTTGCCTGTTCATGCCTCTGATCTGGCCGTCAAGGAAGCCTTTGAGACTGAAGTGAAATATTGGGCGGCGATCGCGGCTGAGATTCATCCCCGAATCGCTTCGCGCGGGTGGACTCCCGAGCAAAAGCATTACGCTTATTGGCTATTGAAGGATGAGCATCGCTTTTCGCATTTGATTCTCGATCGAGCGCCGATTAACGAAAAGATCTCTCTGTCGGTTCGGGAGCGAAAGCAGGTTCAAAATTATCTTCGTCGTCGCGCAAGACGAGTGATGAAGGCGCGTCCGGGAGTCAAAATCGCTCGGAGCTTTGCGCTTGATAACACGCTCTATGCGGCAGTCCGGACGCCCAGTGGTCAAGGTCTGGCGATTTCATCTTTAGAAAAAGGGAAGCGGATTTTCATTCCACTCAAGGGCGAAGGAGAGATCAGCGGGAATATACGGATCGTGCTCGATCCTGAATCGAGAAAAATCGAAGCGCATGTCAGTTCGGAGGTCAAGGTTCGAGTTAACGCCTCGGAAAAAGTCATCGCCGCCGACGCGGGCCTGACAGAAGTGTTCGTAGATGATGAGGGAAATCATTACGGCAAAGAACTGGGCGATACGCTGAAAAAGGCTTCAAGCCGGCTGAACGAAAAAGGAAAAAAGCGAAATAAGCTTCAGGCATTGGCGAAAAAGTACGACAAGCAAGGGAAGAAGCTGAAAGCGCGCAATATCAGGCGGCGAAATTCAGGCCATAAAAAGTCGCAGGAATTGAAACGTCGAACGAAAATAACGATCACGAATCAAATCAATCGAGCGATCAATGAACTGATCAAAAGGCGAGAGCCGAAGGTGATCGTGACGGAAAAGCTCGACATACGAGGAAAAGGGCCAAGTAAAGAGATCTCGCGTCGAGTGAGTTATTGGAGCCGTTCGACATTAGAAGATCGTTTTGAGTACAAGGCGTCGGCGGCAGGTTGCCGTCGAGAGCAGATCAATCCGGCATACACCTCGCAAACCTGTCCTGAATGCGGATACTTGGAAAAGGCGAACCGCAGGGGGGACGAGTTTCAATGTCAGAAATGCGGACATCGAGGAGATGCGGATCAGATCGCGGCTCAAAACCAGAAGAGCAGGTATGATGATCGAAGGATCACTCTATACACGCCGAAAGAGACCGTCAGGGAAATACTGCTGGAAGATTACCAAGCCCGATTGGAGCATCAGAATGCCTCATCTACGGATGAGAAGATCAGGAAGATGACCGTTCCGGGGCAGACTTTAGAACGCGAGGAAGCGCCTGGAACCAAGTCGTCGCGTCAATCAAAGAGCAAAACTGCGGCGGGCAAAACAACAAAATCCGCCGCGATGAAGTGATGGCGTAAATGTCATCATTTTATGGAACGGATATGAAGAGAAAATGCCGGGCGAAAATGGGTCAAGCCGAGTGGGATATCCCTCACGTTGCATTGTGTCCCACTCGGCTTGCTGTACGTCCTACAGTATTGCCGTGCGCGAGAGCAATTACCGGGCCGCGAGTGACGGTGTTGAATACAGGGCAGTTCGCGGGGGGCATGCCCCGAAACGCCACACCGGTTGCTCCGAAATGCCCCATAGTTTTTGTGAAGCCACGCCCTGCAAACTCACCTGCTCCGCTGACACGCCATTTCTCTTATCACAGCGACAAACTGTCACGTCTCGCGTTGCCGTCTGAATCGGGTGAGTACGACTCTCCTTGCAAAATCAGGAGTTTGCCGGAAGGCGAGCGCATGGCGCCCATTTTGCCGGAACTACTGGCGCTCACCCGTTTAATCCCCCAAGTCAATTCGATTGCTGGCCTGAACGATACCGCATAAGGCAATGTTGCGGGTCGCCCCGTCCCCCGCCAGAGGGCGCCGGGTTGAGGAGCGCGGCGCCCTCATTGTCTTAATATCATCAGCGCGCACGTTCCCCCACATTGTTCCCTTACTCACATCGGTATTTTCTATGCGACGATTGAACATTCTCTTAGTCGAAGACGATGACGGCGCACGCGCTCTCTACGGCTATATGCTGGCGGCGGCGGGCTACAAGGTGAAGGCCGTAAGCAACGGCCTCGAAGCACTGACCGAAATTGATATAAATCGCCCTGACGTGATTTTGACCGACATCCTGATGCCGGTTCTCAACGGGCTGGATTTAATCACGATTATCAGGTCGAATAACGACCTCTCAGATTTGCCGGTTGTGGTGATTACGTCTTTAAGAGAAAACTTTAGGGAACAGGCTCGGGCGGTGGGGGCGACCGACGTGATAGACAAGTCGACCGAACTAGAAAGTATTCGCGAGGTGATTGAAGCCGCCGTGTCCCGTCCACGCTTATAACCTCGCTAAACTCGGCATTGTCGCGCTATTTTTCTCCGGCCATTACCCACTCTTCGTTGAAATGGGCATGCTTGATCGTTTTACGGCGCATGTTACCTTCGGCGTCCTTCTCGACGTCTTTGCGATTGAGGTGGTAACTGTAACTGGCGTGCAATGTGCCGTCGCGGGCCTGAATGATCGAAGGATAATGATAGGCGCCCGCCTCGGGGCCGGGAGAGTCATATTCCAGCCGCCGCTTCCACTTCCAGGTCTGGCCTTCGTCATCCGAGATCGCCACCGCCAGGCTATTGCGGCCTCGTTCGGTGTCGTTGTAGATCAATACCCAGTGTCCATTGCGAAGCGAGATGACCTCGGCGCCGGATCCTGGATTGGGCAGGTCGCTGTCGGTGACCGGCGACCAGGTTTCCCCTCGGTCGCGCGATTCGCTTTTGTGCAGGCGCTTCGGCGGTGGGCCATTGTCGCGCATCAATGTGAAAAGTGTTCCGTCCTTCTTCCGAACAATGCTGGGCTGGATGTTTCCTTCTCCGACGAGCGGGGCGCTGGTCTTCCACGTCTTGCCCCAGTCATCGGTGATGGCCATCAGCGAGAACGAGAAGCCGTCGGAATAGAGGGGGACTATCAATCTGCGGTCGTCGAGAACGAAAGGATGGGCGCGGGTCATCCATCCCAGCCGCCGGAAAAATTTATCGGCGGCGTTCTTGCGCGTTCTTGCGATGTAATCACGGATGGCGGCGCGGCGCTCTTCAGGCTCGCTTTGCAGCCTATTTTCCAGCGCGTCCATCGCTTCTTTAACCGCCGCCTCGAATTCCGAGCCGGGAGTGACGTGCAGCACTTCGTTGGTCTCCCAGACGGGCGGGCCGTCGGAGTGATAGCGCGATGAAATCCTGTATTTCATCAAGGCGGTGTGCCATTCGTTCGCCAGGATGGTCGGCCAGAGCAGCCACAACCTCTGCTGCGGATCGATGAAAATCGCGCAGTTGGTGTCGGGGTATCCTGGAGTGTCGGCCATCGTGAAACGCGGACTCCATTCACGCGAGCCGCGCCTCTTCCGGGCGCCCTCGATCTTCACATCATCAGCGGTCCGCTCTCCAGATCCGTGAAACCAGCAAACGAGCAGGTCCCCGTTCGGCGCTTCGACTATGCACGACGCATGGTTGTGCCAGTGTTCGAGAGGAAAGATCATCTCCGATTTGAGAAATGGTTCGCCGGTCATCGAAACCGATCGGCTCGCAATCCCAAACGCGGCGCCAGCGAAGACCAACGACAGTACGCCTGAGACGACGGCAAGAGACCTCTTCACTGCCTGATTCATCTAAATAATCAGCTCCTTTCCCTCAGGCGTCGCCATTTCATCCCCGCACTCTTCTCGAAACCGCTTGAGATCGGCGCGCAGCGCATCGGCGAAGAGCGCAATATCGCCCGAATGCACAACCAAGTTCGCGCCCGCCTTGACCCATCGCAACTCGTCTTCAATCCCCCACCAATAATGTACGCCCGCGCCAATGTGGCGCGCCCTGGCTTTAGCGATGATTGTTTGAATCGCTTCTTCAAATCGCGGATGCGCGTATTGTTCGGGGACGCCCAGGCTGCACGAGAGGTCGTGCGGGCCGACCTGCACAGCGTCAACGCCCGGCACAGCGAGAATTTCATCGAGCGCGGCGAGGGCCGGCGCGCTTTCGATGTTGAGGACCAACACATTTTCGGCGCAACGCTCGGCGACGTATTGGCCGACCGCCGAGTCGAGCTCACGCTCTCCATTCAATACTTCTTCCAACAATCGCCCTTTGAGCGGTCGCAGCTTGACGGCGCCGCGCAGCCTTCGCGCATGTTCGGGCGTTTCGACATAAGGCGCGATAACGCCGCTTGCTCCATTGTCGAGCGCGACAGTGGCCTGATATGGATCGGGCGAAGGGATGCGCACCAGCGGGGCGAGGCCGAGCGCGCGATAGGTCTGGCACATCCACGCCAGCGTTGTGCGGTCAACGGCGATGTGTTCCGTGTCAATGAAGACAAAATCCGCGCCGGCGCCTCTCACGGCGGTTGGCCAGTGCGGCGAAGTCGAAACGATCATCGTGCCGTAGACACGCTCGCCCGAGCGCAAAGCTTTGATGAGTTCTCTTCCGTTCATTTTTTGATCAACCAGACTTCCGCCACCTGACAACCACGGCCCGCGCCGCGACTGCCCGGAGCTTGATACCAGCTTAAATTCAATTCTCCATCCGAGGTGGCCGCCGGAGGGATGTCGAATTCGAGCGGCCGCATCTCTTTTTTGATAAGCGGGTGCACCTCGAATTTGTCATCGGCCATCAGTCTCACTTCACGCTGCCGATCGCCAACATAAACCACGCGGATTTTGTACTGCGCGTTTTTGTCCAGCCCGCTATAACGCATTTGCAGCGGCGTGCCGTAATAGGTCTCAGCCAAATCCCACCAGGAGATAGGCCCCGACGGTTGCGCGCCCATGCCGATTAACGCGAAATCGTTGTTGGCCGCAATCGCGCTGTCGAATTGGGCGATACTGACGGCGCTCGATTCTAGCAGAGACGGGTCTTTTTCAAATCCGGGACCGCGAACCAGATGAGGTTGCTGCGTCAGATTGCCAAGATCGTCATAAAACCCTCCGGGGCCAGGATTCCGCCAATTGACAATCTCGTCCAGCCGTTCGGCGCGCTCGGGTTCCGACGCCGGTTTGCGAATTTCACTGAACTGCTGTTTCAGCCAGATCCGGTTGTTGAGCGGGAAATCAATCGTGTTGAGATTCGCGCCGCGCCCGACCGCGATGGCTTGATACTTTTCGACGCTGAGCTGCATGCGGATGCTTTGAAACAAGGCTTCACCAAGCTCGAAGACGCGCGCCCGCTCATCCTGCGCGACGCGCTCCGTCACAGCGCGATCCAGTATCTTTTCGGCTTCGTTCATAGCCACGAGCGTCCCCGTACGCCGCGCGTCGCGCAGTTTCTCCAGCGCCTGTTCCTCCAACGCGGTTTCGTAGAGCAAACGGCTGCGCACATAGGCGTCGTAGTAGGCGCGATAGAGCGCCTGCTGAAAACGCCAGTTGGCCAGATCCTGCGGCGCGGCCCTTCGCTCCATACTTTGAAACTGTTGCAGCGTTGTGTTGATTCCCCGGTTGGTCAACACCGGTCCAACCCAGTTGCGCTCGAGCGCAAGCAGCCCTTGAGTGAAGCTGTCGGCGTAATTGGCGCCGATATAATAGCGGCTGTAATCGCGCAGGATTTCCACGACATCGGCCTCCGGGTTCCAACCCAGGCCGCTCCACACGGTCTTGTTCACGTCGTCGTTGCAGCCTTCGGAATAAGTGATGAAGCCGACGGTGTAAGGTTGGTAGAGTCGGAAAACCGTCGCCATCTGCGTGGGACGGGGGTTGATGATCTCGCGCGCTTCGGTCAAGGCGTAGGCCGTATCCCAATCGGGCACGGCGAACTGGCTATGACGGCTATGCGTAATGTCGGGGTAATGGCGAATCGGTATCTTCGCCGGCAACGCTTCGCGCAGCTTCGGCAAAGGCAGACGGCATTGCGGGCCGTAGACGACGCCACCGAGCCACTTCGGTTCCGTCTTCACGATGCCGAGGAACTCATCCATCCATTCCTGGCTGAAGCCTTGCGGCGCGACCCACATCGTCGCTTTCGGGTGATAGCGATGGAGGTTCTCGGTCTGCTTTTCCAGCAGCGCCATCAGGTATTTCGGCTGCGTGTGGCCGGGATCGCCACCGGGGACCATGATCGCGTCAATGCGCGGCAATTTTTTGAAGACCTCGCCCCATTCATTCAGAGCAAACTCGACTGTTTTCGGGTCGCTGTAATCCCTGTCCATCGCCGGATACCAGATCCACACATCCAGCCCATACTCATCGCAGATGCGCGACATGCCGATCATCGTGTCGATCTGCGGCAGTGGAAAATGCGGGCTGTCATCGGCGTCATCGGAACGAGGAGGAATCAGCTCGATCGCGTTGGTTCCGAAGACGGCCAGATCGCGGATGTATTGCTCCCACATCGGCAGCGTCCAGCCGTCATAGGAATTGGTCTTCGGGCGAAAGCCGAGTTGATGCCCACGCATCGGGTATTTCGGCGCCGTCGTGATGTTGAAGCTGTCAGGCAGAGTGATCTTGCGCTTCGTCATGCGCAACACGCGCAGCAAATGCCCGACGCCGAAGAGCACGCCGCGCGCGTCATTGCCGGTGATCGAGACCGTATTGCCAGCGGTTTTGATCTGATAGCCTTCGCGGGCTAGCGGGGCTTTGCTCCCACCTTTGATCGGCGTGCGGCTGATCGAAATGAAGGGGGCTCCCTCGCTTGGCGCCTGAGTGGCGCGCTGCCAGCGCAGTTGCGTGCGCTTCTCGACTTCTTCGATCAACATTTGCGCCGCTTTGTTTTCCTGGACTGAAAAGTCCGCCGGGGCGACCACCACGGCGCGGCTGAGATCGATTTCCATCTCTGCGTTCATCGGAGCGGCCAGCAGGCAAAGCAACGCGAGGAGATATGGAAAACGACGAATTATCATCGAAAGAGTCCTATCGGTTTTGAGCGTTGGCTGCGATCATCGTTTCGGCCTGTCCTTCGCCGAAACTCGTTCACGTTTCGTTTAAACAACTTGGGAAATGGGATGTAACGTCGTCGAGCTAGGTTACATGAGACCCAAGCGAGGCATTTTTGAATCGGATGGCATTTTAGCGAAGGACTGGGGCAATAGAATACGTCGTTGGTTGGGCGCCGAGTCGAGGCGGGTTAATCCGTCTCAGTCAGCTTCTCCACGAGTATTTTGCCCTCGTGCTTCATCCCCTCGACGGTCGCCTTGATGTGATCTTTCTTCGAGGTCTTCTCGAATAGCGCCTTTGCAAGCGTGTTGCCTTTCGCGTCGAACGGATACCATTTGCCGTCGGCGAAGACGCCATAGCCGCTTTTGACGCATTCTTCCATCAAAGCGCATTCTTTAGTGTGCTCGGCGGAGAATTTCGTGGCGTCTTCAGGGTTGTCCTTGGTGTGATCGGCGGCGCAGACGACGTCCACGACGTAGCCGGTAAGTTTCACTTTCTCGTGCGCCCGCACTGTCGAAACGGCAATCAGTCCTACCGCAAGCAGGCTCAAGGCAATCGCTCTCTTCATGCGTCAAACTCCTTTTAATATATTGTTGTCGTTCATAACGATTCCAGGATCATTATCGCCATGACGTTCATCGCTCGCAACACCAAGCATTGTTCGCGCCATGTCGGATTTGTCTCGGGAGTGGCGATGCCAATGAGTCCTGCGTAGCATTCAACGCGCGTGGCGCGCTGCTCAATGGGAACATGCGCATACGGCGCTTCCTCCAGGCGTCGAAGGCGAGCGTACGGGGCTTGATCGCCTTTATCGGGCTGTATTTTCAGACTTCATCTCCAAGTGGAACCGCATCTCCTCTTCCAGTTCGCGGCCGAATTGATCTCGCCGCGCGTAGAAGGGCAGCCTGCGCCAGAGTCGTGAAAGCTTGTCGAACATCTGCGGCCCTACTCGTTTCGCAAAACCACTAGCGGATCGACCTTCGCAGCGCGTCGCGCGGGAACAAAACACGCCAAGACCGCTACCGCAAGGAGAATGAGAGACACCAGGGCGACAGTCGACAGATAGTTGGGATGGAAGCCATAGAGCAGCGTGGTCATGAAGCGCGCCGCGATGGTCGACAGGACCAGACCAATGCTGAGCCCGGCGAGCGTCAACGCCAGGCCGCGCCTGCCGAAGGAGAGCAATATATCGCTGGAAGTCGCGCCTAAAGCCATGCGCACCCCGATTTCGTTAGCGCGTTGCGTCACCGCGTAGGAGAGCGCTCCGTACAATCCGAGGGACGCAAGCAACAGCGCGAGCAGCGCGAACGCGCTCAAAAGCGTGGTATTCTGCGACGGTACGGACAACTGGCGAGCCACGATCTCCTCGATGGTTTGAACACGCGCGACCGGCTGGTTCTTATCGACGGACCAGATTGCTTGCCGAACCGCAGAGACAATCGATGCCGGATCGACCGATGTACGAACCATAATTCCGCTCGGCGCATCTCCGCTTTGGTCCGCCTGTTCATGTATGCGATAAATCGCGGGTTTCAATTCCTCCGCTACGCCGCGATCGCGAATTTCCTTCACTACGCCGACTATCGTGTACCAGTAAGCCTTGTCGCCCCAACCTCCGAACTGGAATCGCGCGCCCAGCGGGGAACGTCCGGGATAATTGCGATTCGCAAAAGATTCGTTGACGACGGCCGCCGGCGATTCCGACTTCTGGTCGGAGGCGTCGAAGAATCTGCCCTCGCGAAGTCGCGCGCCGACAGTGGCGAAGTATTCGCGGCTCACGACACGCGAGAGCGCGACCTGTTCACTGGCCTCATCGTTGGTCTGGCCCGCGAGAAGATAAAAAGTCGCCTGGTCTGGCGCCGTCAGTGGAATTCGCGAAATCGCGCCAGCGCTGACTACGCCGGGGATGGCGCGGACTCTTTCCAATTCCGCGTTGACAAAGGCCACGCGCTTGTCGAAGTCGGGATAGCGGAAGAGGGGAGTCACAAAGGTCAGTAATCTGTCGCTTCGGATTCCAAGATCGAGGCCCCGCAGGCGCTGGAAAGTCTCTAGCAGCAGACTACCAGTAGTCAGCAGCACGACGGCGAGCGCCGTCTCGATGATGATGAGCGAGTGTTGGAACCAGTAGCTACGAGCGCCGGAACTGCCGCGGCCGCCGTCGCGCAGTCCTTCCTGTAATGAGACTCGTGACGCGGCGAGAGCCGGCGTAAGTCCAAACGTCAATCCGGCTGCGATGGCTACGCCCGCAGAAAACGCCAGCACACGCCAGTCGAGAGCCAGCCGCACGGTAGCCATTGTCTCCGGCGTCAGGGTTTCCAGAAACCTCATTATCGGTAATGCGAGCGCGAGGCCGGCGATGGCGCCAAATCCCGCGAGCGCCAGGCTTTCAATCAGAAACTGCCTGATCAGTCTGCCGCGTCCCGCGCCTAGCGCCGCGCGAATGGCCACCTCGCGCCGGCGCGCCGCGCCGCGCGACATCAGCAAATTCGCCAGATTGACGCACGCGATCAGC
This sequence comes from Blastocatellia bacterium, assembly GCA_035714085.1. GTDB lineage: Bacteria > Acidobacteriota > Blastocatellia > RBC074 > RBC074 > JAJVID01. Next base: position 12,555 of record DASTMP010000127.1, on the reverse strand, counting down.
AGGACCGCCGCCGACGCGCATAACAGCGAGATCAGCGACGCCCGTGTCTTGCCGGCTAAATCCTCGCGCAATGGCGTCACAACCGCTGTGCGCGAAGGTTTGAGATGCGCCGTTACACGCCGGTTCAACGCCGCCATCGATTCTTTGGCCTGTTGCAGCGTCACTCCGGGTTTGAGACGCGCGACGCAGTGGACATCATGCCAGTAAAAGGCCCTTAGCATCTGGGCGGAAAATGAAGTCGGAATCCAAATGTCGATATCGCGCGAGGGCATGAAGTAGAACTCGCGCGGCATCACGCCAATTACTTCGTAGGGACTATCGTTCAGCATAATCTTGCGGCCCAACACCCCGGGCGACGCGCCGAAGCTCCGCTGCCACAGGGCATGGCTGATCACGGCTACCCGCGCGCCTTGCGTGTCTTCGTCCTCAGTGAAGACGCGTCCGAGCAGCGGCTGTACGCCAAGGACAGTCCACAGATTCGCGGTGACTTTACGGCCCGGCAATTCTTCTGGATCGCCGTCGCTCGAGATTGTCACATTTCCGGGTTGGGTTGCCGCAATATCGGTGAAAACGGTGTTGTGGCGCCGCCACTCTTGCCATTCGGCAGGCGTAGAAAAGAACTTCGATTCTCCGATCTGGCCTGTGTCGTCCCAGATCATGACGAGTCGGCCGGCGTCGAGATAGGGCAACGGACGAATCAGCACCGCATCGACGGCGCTGAACATTGCGGTATTGGCGCCGATGCCTAGCGCGAGCGTGAGCACAGCCACGGCGGTGAATCCCGGGTTCCTGCCCATCATTCGCAGGCAGAATCGTAAATCCTGCGCAAGCGTTTCCAAGTATCTAAAACTCCACATATGGCGACTCGCCTCCTGGAGTAAGGTTTGATTGCCGAATTGCCGCTGCGCCGCATACCGCGCTTCTTCCGAGGATACGCCCGCGGCAAGGTTTTCTTCCGCCTTCATCTCAAGATGGAATCGCATCTCCTCTTCCAGTTCGCTGTCGAATCGATCTCGCCGCAGGTAGAAGAGCAGTCTGCGCCAGAGTTGTGATAGCTTGTCCATCACTTGCATCAGTGGGCTTCGACTCACGTCGGTTGCACCACACGCAGGATCGCCTCCAGCACGCGCTCGAAGTCAGCGACCTCTTGCTTGAGTTGCTTCCGCCCTGCGGGCGTCAACTTATAGAGGCGGGCGCGACGGTTGTTCTCAGATTGACCCCACTCCGCTTTGACCCAGCCTTTGACCGCCAGTCGTTGCAGCGCCGGGTAGAGCGAGCCTTCCTCGACTTGCAGCACGTCGCCCGAGATCTGCTTGATGTAGCGGGCGATCCCGTAGCCATGCATCGGCCCCGCGTTGCGCTCGATGGTCTTGAGGATGAGCATCTCCAGCGTTCCCGGAACTAACTCGGCTTTCTTCGCGTCATTTCCCATAGATTCTCTTCCCATAGATAAGATATGGGGGGAAGGTACGCGGGGTTGACGCGCCTGTCAAGGCTCCGAATTGCATCACCAAAAATCTAAACGAAACTGAATCATTGCATCATCCGCTGGCTTGATCTTCTCAGTCCACGATTTCGACAGATCGAGATGGCGCGCCTGTCTGAAATTGCAGCGGTTCTCCTCGGAGCGAGAAACGGAGGCGGTTTGCAAGGACAGTGAGCCAGCAGGCTGCGCGAAATTCGTCATTCGCGAACGATGCGTTGCGCTCACGCCTCAATCAAGTGGCCGAAGGGCGTGGCGCAGATCTTTTGGATGCGTGATGGCGAGTGCGCTTCGCATCATTGGCCAAACGCGTCAGCCACTACGTCAAAGCGCCATCCGACCTTAGCGCTGGGTTTTTCGTATATTTGCCGAAAGAATAATTGTAGAGAGATCGTGTATAATTGCCGTATCTGCGGGACGCTTCTAACGATGGATCATTGATAGGTTTGCGTATGGCGGAAATCACCTTTGAGACAATTTTTGATTATATCCGGAAGTTCACGACGTCTGATCGGACGCGATTGTATCGAATGCTGGCGTCTCTTTCGGCGATGATGTGACGATTCAGACTTTGGGCATCACCTTGGCCAGTGTAGTTTACTTCGCCAAGTACCCAGGGATTAACAGGAACTTTCTCGGCCGAGTCGGGTGGTTACCGAATCGTCGGTTTTGTGTGGTGGACTACGATAGTGAGGTTCTCATCTAGGAATACAATTCCTGAGCCCCTCAAGTGTCTTTCCTTAGTAGTTGGAGCGTCAAAGGCTCATGCGCAAGTAAAAGTGGATATGATAAATATTACGGAAGAACCCGATGGCCAGTATGATCCTGAGCCTCGGTGGCCGGCCGCCGTTGCGGCTCTGGCCGTGGGCGGCTTATACACGTCGCTGCCAACCGCTCTCACCTTTGGCCCGCGCTGGCTCTTTCCTGGGATTGTTTTGGGGCTACTTATTCCGACGGTCGTCTCTCACCATGTCGGCAGGCATCGACTGAATGCCGTCTTGGGGTTTTCTGTAACTACAGTTCTTACCGTCGGACTGATCCTCTCCCTGACCCTGTTGATCACCGTGTTGCTGGAGCATAAAGAGACGCCGAGTTCGCTGTTAGTCTCGGCGGCTTCGATGTGGATAACCAATATTTTAGTTTTCGCGCTGTGGTACTGGCGGTTAGACGCTGGAGGGCCACACGGACGAGATACACGCGCAGGACATCCTGACGGGGCCATCCTCTTTCCACAGATGATGATGAGCGAAGAAGCGCTGATTGAGGCGAAGCAAAAGAACTGGTCGCCGAATTTCGTTGACTATTTATTTTTCGCGTTTAACACAAGCACGGCTTTTTCGCCGACCGACGCGCCGGTGCTGACCAGATGGGTGAAAGTTCTGATGATGCTGCAATCGCTGCTTTCTCTGTTGATCATCGCGCTATTGGCCGCGCGCGCCGTCAATATCTTATGAGCACTGAAAGGGCCAACGCGCTCTCTAGGGCGTGTTATCAACTTTAAGCGAGTCAACGCGCCTTTGGTCTCGGAAAAACGGTTCAGAAAAGCAGCTCGATACAGGGACAAGCTCCACCTAGAACACGCAAGCGTTTGGGCGGAGTAGCTGACATTAAAATGGAGACACCTCTTTGCCCGCATCTCGCAGCCATCTCACGTATTCTTTCATTAGGCGCCGCAATCACTCTTGTTGTAACAATGATTGAAACTCCGCAACCGCATCTCGGCGCAGCCACTGGTCAATTTCGTGTCGAAGGACTGGGCCGTTGTGGCGTATGGTGCGACGCAGCAACCGGGCGATATATTCCATCGCCAACGGATGATCTTGCTTCATCGCTTTCTGGAATGCGGTCCCGTCAAGCGTGCCGACTTTCATAAGAACAAGATTTTTGAGTTCTTGCCCAAAGTTCATTGAATTCGCGCTCACTTGCCAGGCGCCGGCCTCGATCGTGTCTGGCGTGACCGAAGTTGGGTTGGTCGTGTCGCGTCCCTCGTTCCAACGCCACGAAGACTCAAAGCCGGCGAGAACGCGCATCACTTCCAGCATGACAGCGCGACGATGTAGAAGCCCCTGCCATGGTCCGAGCGTACTGAACACACTGGAATAAACGTCCATGACAGCGTTGGGCGCGAATATCTCATCGGGCGCCGTCTTTCCCCATGCGACAAGCTGGTCGAGAAAGTCGTCTGGCGGAACGCCTCTGTTTTTGACGCGTTGTTTTGTGGCGATATAACTCATAGATATTCCTTCTGGTCGCTGGAGAACCTTGCGATTGGTTGATTACAATTTGCGCCGAGACGTCGGAAATATAATTCCACGCCATAGCCAAGTCAATTAACCATCAGCATTCCCACTGCTTGGCCACTGCCAGGCGGATAATTCTCCATTATTCAACCGTCCGTTCCGCAATCTCTGTTAACGATTAAATCCCCGTCAAACGAAATCAGGCCGCCCTGAAAGATCAACACATAGGCGCCGCTGCCGGGGCGATAGCGGCTCTTCGGGCAGCCACGCTAATATCGGCATGTTATCTGATAACGCTGGATACCTGTAAGTGTATGAAAACACAGAGAGATGGAACTTTTACTATGGACAGGTGTCTCCGCGGGAATCGTTACCTTGCTGGTGATTATCTTCATGAAACGATTTCAAACCTCGAAGCTGAGGTTAAGCGAGGCGGATTGAGAAATTCTTGAACGGGGCGCGAAAAAAACCTCAAGAACCGCTCAATATCTTTGCGTACTATCGGCCTCGCGATTTGGAAAGCTTTGGTAATTGACAATTGTCTTCAGGAGCCTTGGCGGGGGCGACACTTGTGGGAGTGGAGGCTTCGCCTGTCTCTCTCAAAAATTACATCTAGCCTCATATTACGACACTTAACATGTTAATTTGCCTTTCTTACTGTTTGTGATATCAAGAGCTAAATAAAAGCGTTACAAGGCGGATAGAGTTTTCAGGAGTGACAGCTGGCACTCGCTTCTGATTTCAATTTCCCAAAGAAGGAGCATGAATATGGTTTGTCCGAATTGCGGGAATGTCAGTAACGGCAAACGCTTCTGCACCCAATGCGGCGCTGAATTCGCGTTGCCTCTTGCGCCAACCGCGCCTGCCTACGGCGGCGCCAAGTCGCCTGCCGCGGTTTTGCCGCTCTCAGCCTCAGACGCTTTGACCGGGAGGACGTTGGATCAGAAGTACTACCTCGAGTCCAAACTCGGCGTTGGTGGTATGGGGACTGTTTATCGCGCCGGCCGTCTGCTGGTCGGCGACCGGGTGGCGGTCAAAGTACTCCATGCTGATCGAATGGCCGATCCGCATGCCGTCGAACGCTTCCGCCGCGAGGCGCAGACTGCCTCCCGTCTGAAGCATCCGAACGTCGTTACAGTTTACGACTTCGGTGTTTCCAGAGAAGGCCTGAACTATCAGGTCATGGAGCTGGCCGAAGGAGAGAGCCTGCGCAGTTTGGTCGAGCGACATGGCAGGCTGGCTGAGACCGTAGCCACCGAGATTATCCGACAGGTCTGCGCGGCGTTGGATGAGATGCACTCGCAGGGTATAGTTCATCGCGATATCAAACCGGAGAATATTCTCGTGCAGAAAATCCCAGGCGGCTTGCATGTCAAGGTGCTCGATTTCGGCATCGCCGCGCTGCGCGACGTTAAAGCCGACAGGTTGACGCGAACGGGCGCCGTCGTGGGGACGCCACATTACATGTCGCCTGAGCATTGTTTGGGTGAAGAGTTGGATGGACGCTCGGACATCTACAGTCTGGGCATCGTATTGTTTGAAATGCTGACCGGCGTCGTACCGTTCGACTCGCCTACCACGACAGCCATAGTCATTAAACATGTCAATGATCCGCCGCCGCCTCCGCGCATGTTGAATCCGAAAATCTCGCGCGCCGTTGAGTCGGTCGTGCTGCGCGCGCTCGAGAAGCGGCGCGGTGCGCGGCCACAGACGGCGGGCGAAATGGCGAGGGAGTTGATTGCGGCCGCGGGTAGCGCGCGGCCGGGTTCGCCTCATCCCGCAACAGTCACGGCGCCGGGAGTCGTTACATCCGCGCCAATAAAAACGCCGAAATTGAGGGAATTGGTTACTCCTGAACCGAACAGAAGGATGGCGACGTCGCTCAGCGCCGCTCCGGCGTTCGGCGGAGTGTCTCCAATAATGGGATCGCGCGGAAAACTCGTATTACTGGTTTTCGGGGCGTTACTCTTGCTGGCATTAGGCATAGCCGGGCTCTTGTAGAATGTGCGGAAAGGCGCGAATAAAAAGGTCGCGGCGACGAGGGACTTTGATGGGAGAGGACAGCAGGCCTTGACTGCCAGCAGTCAGCCGGCAACGCATGAGCCAAGCGCGACGGTCAGTCCCTCAAGGTCACTCTGGCCGGCGCGGTCGCAGGCGCCATCGTCGCCGGCAGGCGCAGTCGTGAAGTCAAAGGAAGAGAGCCATTTCTCGCCTTGCTTGCGCGCCTTGAGCGCCAGAAATCCACTCTAGGCCAGCGCCTTATCTTCAGCGAGTTTCCTGGCTCTGCTTTCTACCCTCCTGGGAAGAATGCGCGGCGGCGCAGGTCAATTGTCCCCTTTCCTGATTTGCGCCAGGGCGCTCTTTCTGATCTTTGCCACGACGTTGATATGAGGGTCCACCAACTCGGCTACGTCGTAATGGATCGCAAAACCCAGCACAATCGCAGTCTCAGACGGGTTAAGCTTGTAGTCGTCCTCGATCCAACGGGCTAACTGAGTAGTTGCCCGCTGCACCGCTTCGGGGAGCGAGTTCGCGATTCCGATCGCCATAATGTATTCGTCGTTTTCAGCTCGTGGACCGCCGAGGGATTTTCCCTGGATCAGATCCACTGTGAACTCGACCTCCATCGAGGTTTCCAGCGCGTCGCCGGTCAGCTCTCCGTCGCCCTGAGCGGCGTGGCCGTCACCGACATATAGCAGCGCGCCCGCCTGATTGACAGGAAAATACAGGGTCACTCCCTCTCTGACCTGGTTGTAGTCCATATTGCCGCCGTAGCTTCCCAGATCGCCTGACAGAAAAGACTGGTTCCGCGGAGGAGCGACGCCAACGCATCCAAGCATGGGCTGCAATGACACCACGAAATCCTTCAGCTTGTCGGTCGGCTTAGCCAGCATTGCGACTCCGCGCTCTCTATCCAGCCGCCATGCGCTGTCGAAATCGGGGACGTACTTCTTATCCTGAACATAGCCTGGATTCAGGGCGCTTGAGACTTTGGTCGACCCGCTTTGGGCGTGGTCCCGGTTAAGCCGGATGCGATTGAAATGCACGACCAGCGTATCGCCACGGACTGCGCCCTCTACATAGAAAGGTCCAGTCAGTGGATTGCCGCCGAGCGATCGGCGCTTGCCGTCCTTATCAACTCCGCCGGCGTCCACAGTCTCGGTGTGAACAGTGTCCCCCGGATAGATTCTGAGCGCAGGAGGAATCATGGCTGAGAAATAGTTATGGAATTCCTTGGGATCGAAGTTGTGTACGCGTGACGCCTCAGGCGGGCGAACCCGCGCGCGACGGGCGGTCCACGTTAGATTGTCGCCAAACAACTTCATATCGCCCGACATCTCTCCGTTCCTGACGATCCCGTTGAGCGTTGCGATGGTCTTCTTGTCATCTCTCTATCTCCCGGCGAACTCGACTGCGAAAGGACTCCCTCGGACATACGATGGTTCGTTGGCGTAAGTTCGATCTCCGGCCGAATGATCATTGGCGACGGCAACCGAAAGATGACCTCCAGCCACCGTCCAGGTTGCAGGTCCGGGCCAGTCGTTTATTCATTTTCTTTTCTACTCGGACTTCGAGCCAATAGTCGGATTATCCGTCGCCAGAATCCAGGCTCCGACTGTTGCTTTCTGTCAGGACCACCATCCGGCGGGCTTAGGTGAAGGCTTGGCGTCTCCGCTTCGAGGAGCCTCCTGAATCTGGCATCGAGGAGGGCCATCAAAGGATTGATATTCTGTTCCTTCAGTTGAGCGGCGCGTTGTTTTAGCCAGTTAGCCTGTTCCGAGACAGATCCCTTCGCCCACTGAACACTGGTGTAGTGGTCATAAAGCACCCTTGTTGCTCGCACCATCTCGAAAAACAATTCAGAGGTTTCTTCATCAAAATAGATCCTTTTTTCATCGAAGAAGTTAATCATTTCTTGAAAGTGATCTTCAGCCGTTCTGTAATGCTCGTCTTCCGTCTGATTGCGTAATTCATGGATGGAACTTACCCATATCTGCAAATAAGTTTCGACCCTGGCTAACAGCGCATACAGCTTCTCAATCGCCTTAGCCTCTCTCTGATGGAGCCGCGAGTAGCGAGTCTGGAACTCATAGAACCTCATCTGAAAGTCGGCTTGAAGTTGGGATCTATGTGTTTCGAGTTTCTTGCTGAGGTCTGTTTTGTAACCCTCAATCCTTCGCGCTAGCCGGAGGTACGTTAGGATCGGAACAATCACTGCGGCCAGTGTGGGGCCAGCTTTTAGCCAAAAATCTATATCTCGAAGATGATTCATAAGTCTCCGGGGTGATTATCGTTTCTTTGCCCTGGCCCTGACCTCGGCCCGCTTCTTTTCCATCCGTTTCTTGGCCGACTAGCCCGTGCATGGAGTTGAGATTTGGGTGGAGCCGGTGAGACCGCGGGGCGCCACAGCACGAAAGCCGAGTCATTCGCCCGGCTTTTTCGTTTGTATGTGGCCTGACAGGAGGGGGCGGGAATGGGGGAGTGGGGAGCGGGGAGTAGGAAGGACACAATTCACCATCCCCGACTCCATTCCCGACTCCCGATACAAATGCTGCGATTCGGAAAGCTGGCGCCGATTGATTCGGCAATTGACGAACTATTGCGGTGAAATCTCCCCAGAATGAAATTCCACCAAGTCTTAAGTCCCCCGCGGCCAGGCCGGTAGTAACCGGTCACGTGGGCGAAGTCCTCACCCCCACAAATTTCGACCCCGCCCAGGCTTCTGAAGACAGGCGCCAGCGCCACTGCCTTCCAAATCGCGAAGCCGATAGTACGCAAATCACTTGAGCGATTCTTGAGCGCCGCCAGATTCTGCCTGGAGTTGAAATTATTTCAAAGTCGAGGGTTCCGATTTTTCAGGCTGGCTGCTGCGAAGGTCTGTCATCTGGCGAAGTTGAGTCTGTCTCCGCCTCAATATTTGTGAACAAGTCTTTGGCCTCCGCGCGCAAATCACGCAAAGTCGGAGCGCTTGACCTTTCCAGCAACGCTTCTTCTTCCGGCGTGGCTTCGGAAACAAGCGACAGCCTCTCTTCATTGGCAATCATACTTTTCTTCGCCTCCTTTTCTTCGCCTCCTGGCGCGACCTAAATTGAACTGCGCCACATTGGAACGGACGTCGGTACAGTACCGTGAGCGGTAGCGACCGAGTGAACGCGTGGACTGCGCGCTGAAAGCTTCGATTGGCGCTGGGATGGTCAGTTTGCATAGCGTCGCACTCTCTGAATTGAGATTTGCCGCTTTCAGCCATCTTCGTGCGGCTTGATCGGAGCCACCGGCGCAGGGTTGGCTCATTTGATTTCGACGGCGGAAGGCCGCCGTCGGTGCGAGCAGCGCGACAGGGCGGTCGCTGTGGAAACATCTGATGGGAACGGCGTTCGTGATTACCGACCCGCGCGTCGGGTACTGGATGGCGAACGTTGGTGGAAACATTTGATGGGAACGGCGTCCGTGATCGCGAAAGATCATAGTCAGGCGCTCGCGGATAGCGGCCAGCGCTAGTTTGATGTCCTGCCCCGCTCTGCGGCGAGTGAGCGCGAGCCTCGACTGCATCCGAGCCAAGAGTCCAGCGCCGGCGCCGGCCACGTAGCCAAGGGCGTATGAGTGGTTGATGAGCATGACGACCTGGCGTCGCAGCTCGGCGCCCTCGATGTCGGTCAGGCCGTCAAGGGAGCCGATCAGGTTGTCGGCCAATCCCGCCGGCGTCGGAATGTCCGCTTGTTTCGCTTGGTTATGCATTCTTTCTCTCCTTTGCGCTTTGATCTTGCAAAACAAATGCCGTTTGTGATGTCGAAAACGTAACGTTCACACGCCGCAGTATCGATCGGACCCCTTGAGAAAAACTTGCGCCCGGCTTCAAAGTTTGGCTTGCCGCGCTGTGTGGCGTTTCGGGGCGCTCGCGCACACCACACTTTGTGGAATTTCGGGACAATGCCCTACGCCCGAACCGGCGAAACGCCCGTATTCAACACCGTCATTTTTCGGCGCCGCAATTGCGCTCGGATACTGCAATTCTGTAGGAGCCCAGCCAGCCGAGTGGAACTCGTGATGTAACATGACTAACCTCCCACTCGGCTTGCTGCATTTTCACCTGGCTTTTCTCTTCACATCATGAATTGGCCTGCGTAGAATCAGATGCCATGCAAATTGGCGCGGACTTGGCGAGAAGGCAGGCCGTTGCGCCTACAGCAGTCGAAGCCCGCAGCGCTGACAGACCTTCAGGACTAAAGTAGATCAAAAATGGCAGATTATATTGAGATAGACAAATTATCAGAAGATGAGCGCTTCGCATTCTTCTCCTATCAAGATGAAGGGGGGAGCGTAGGACAGATCAAGCTAGATAAGAAGCTCGGCAAAATCACGTTGGTTGAGGCTGCTGCAAGTGACGAAAATGGCGGCTTGTTTACCAGAGCCTGCTGCAAGATATTGGAGCATTGGAGTGATGGGAAGCTGCCTGATTCTACCTATTGGGCTTCTTAATGCTTTGCGAAAACGGCAATCCGAAGCGTGGGGCGCTCTTCGATTGGCGCCGAGTTGGTGAGGAAACAGATAGTTGCGCGTGTTCAATGACAAATGGCAAATGACAAATGACGAATGGCGAATGACATTGGCATTTCCCTTGCCTCCGAACGTTCGGAGTAAGGAAAGAGAATAATGTCTATAGAATCGCTCTTAGTATTACTGTTGGTGGCAGGGTTATGTGGCGCAATCGGGCAGTCGATTGTCGGTTACGAGCGCGGAGGATGTTTGGCTTCGATTGCGCTCGGTTTCATAGGAGCGATGCTGGGCACGCTGATCGCGGGCTGGCTCGGCTTGCCTGAAATGTTCCGCGTCAACATCGACGGTAAGAGATTTCCGATCATCTGGGCGATTCTGGGTTCCGCCATTTTTGTGGCGTTTTTAAGTCTGTTCACGTGGCGTCGAAGAGTCTGAAGAGCGATTTGTGGCGTTCGTCATGACCGAGATCACAACGCAGTCAAAAACGTCAGAGACGAAGGCGTCAGAATACTCGTCGCGGTAGGGCATACTGAAACATTAAACGCTTGTGGAGCGAGTGTAAGACCTGCTACGGCAGGCCGTTCGCGGTGAAGCAAGAATCCCGCCGCTTCTAGCGGTGGGAATGTCAATCAAGACAAGATCATTCGTGGCGCAGAGCAACTATCGGATCGACCCGCGAAGCGCGCAGGGCAGGTACAAAACTCGCGACCCCAGCCACTAGGGCCAACAGGCAGACTGAAGCCACCAGGGTTGGAATATCATAGGGTGAAAAACCGAAGAGCAGGCTCCTCGCTCCCTGGGCGGCCGCGAGCGAGACGGCCGTTCCGATCCCCAATCCAATCAAAAGCAGCGGCGCCACTTCCCGCAGGATCAGCAGCACGATCCGCAGGCGGCTGGCGCCAAGAGCCAGTCGAATCCCGATCTCATTTTGGCGCCTGAGAACCCGGTAAGAGATGGCGCCATAGAGCCCGAGTGTCGCCAGGATCGCCGCGAGCGCCCCAAATGCGCCAGCCAGCCAGGCCATGCGTCGTTCCCGGATCAGCCCATCGCGAATCTGCTGATCGAAGACCCTGAACTCAATCCTGATCTCCGGGCTCAATTCATTAACCTTGCGTCTGACCTCGGCTAACACCCCGGAAAGCGGGACCGAGGAATGAATTGCGTCCCTAAAAGATTGACACCCAATTTGCACAGGCGTATCGTTTTTGCCATCTCAGCATTGATCTTTCAGTTTTACCGTTTTCCAAGGGGCACACTAAGGCAGACAGTCATCGCCGATTACAATGCCTCAGCGCCCGTAGAGTTCGATCTTTGGGAACCGCTTCCTGCCGTGTCGGACTCTGGGGAAGAGATCAGCCTCGAAACAGCTTATGCTGGAGTACGGCGATTATTTCTGCAGGATCAAACAGTACTACGCCAATTCGATTAAGCCTCAAGGAGGAAATACGATGCGTTTCTTTGACGGACTCTATTCTTACGAGATTGTGCTGCTCGCGCTGGGAACAATGATGTTTCTGGTGTTGCTCTTTGCCTTCGTGTATTCGCTGATCAAAAAGCAGGCGCTCGGCAGACTTTTCGGGTTCTTCCTGTTCCCGATTGTGATGATTGGGTTTCCCGTCGTCAGCTCCATCAAATTCATGAACGCCCTGCTCGAAATTACCACGAAGACCAGAGAGTTGGAGCAGAGGCCAAATGACAAATCGGCGCGAGAAGATTTGTTAAAAGCGGTGCAAAGCGTTGCCGCGCGCCCGCTCTCGAATCCGGAGACGCTTACCACCGTCGCCCGCGCGCAGGTCGCTCTGGGCAATGACGCTGGCGCATTGACCAACCTAGATAAAGCTTTGCAGAAAGATCCAAACTTACCAGAGGCCGGGCAATTGAAAGGGAGGATCGAGCTAGTGCGCGACATGGATAAGTTGACCGCGCATGTCGAAAACAATCCTGCTGACGCAGCAGCAAAGGCGGAATTACAGAAGAAAGTCGCCGATGTCGCCAAGACTCCGATTGCGAATCCGGAGACCATGGTGAAAGTCGCGCGCGCGCAAGCCGCCGTTGGCGCCAATGAGCAGGCTTTATCCAATGCACAGAAAGCCCTGACCATCAATCCGAATTTAGAGGCGGCGAAACAAGTGAGAAGTCGGATCAAAGTTATGCAGGCTCAGCCCGCGCCGACCACGAAATAAACTGCGCCGCAATTCTAGAGCCTGTTATCAACTTTAAGCGAGTACCTCCGCAACGTTCTTTAACATCAAGATGGCGAAAGCCAGAATATGCAGCCCCGCTAGCGTTTCAGGTAATCGCTCATAGTCACGAGCCAAGCGTCGAAACCGCGACATC
>DASTMP010000126.1:0-48191 GCA_035714085.1 Blastocatellia bacterium | reverse complement strand
TATCGATCGATCGGCCGATCGATCGATACTCAGGTCGCTCACGCTCCACGTACCGCACCGCCTGACGCCCTTTAATTACCATCAAAGGGATTCCGGCGTGAGGCGCTAAGCAGAGCGCAAGAAATGGAACGAAACTAAACTTCATATCACGCGTAGCGTATCTCAAAATTTCAACCGATGACAAAGTTTGAGAAAAAATTACGGACGACTTTGCTGCGGTTCGGAGTCGGCGCTCAGGACTCGATCATAGCGGCTGTCTCCGGCGGAGCTGACTCGGTGGCTTTGCTCGACGCCCTCGCTCGATTACAACGGGGCGAGGGGCGGCCCGGCTCAATTATCGTAGCCCACCTCAATCATCAATTGCGCGGCGAAGAATCGGATGAGGACGAAGCGTTCGTGCGCGATTTGGCGGACCGGTTGGAGCTTCCAGTCTTCACAGAAAGGATCGCCGTCGCCGAACGCGCTAAAGCGGAGAAACAGAATCTCGAGGCTGTGGCTCGAAGGTTGCGCTATGAATTTCTGTTGAAGATCGCTCGAGCGCGCGGGGCGAATGTCGTTTTCACCGCGCACACGCTGGACGATCAGGCCGAGACGATTCTGATGCGGTTGATTCGCGGCAGCGGCGCGGAAGGGCTGCATGGAATTCATCAGATCCTCGCTTTAAACGACGGCGTGAATCTGATTCGCCCAATGCTCGGAATCATGCGCGCTGAAGTGATCGAGCATTGCGAATATTATGGGCTCGCGTTTCGCAGCGACAGTTCGAACTTTCTCGTCGATTTCACGCGCAATCGCGTTCGCCTGGAACTCCTGCCGATGTTGGAAACATTCAACCCGCGCGTCAAAGAGTCGCTCGCTCGCGCGTCCGAGTCTCTCGTCCGGGATGAGGATTATTTGCGCGGCGCGGCGGCGGAATATCTGGGCAGATCGCGCGGAGAATCGGGCCTTAATGTCAACGCCCTGGAGAATGCTCCCAACGCGATCAGGCGTCGAGTGTTGCGATTGTGGTTGCGCGACGAACGCGGAGATTTGCGTCGCATTAATGCTTCTCACATCGCAGCGATCGAAAATCTCATCAGCGGCCCTAGTGGGCGACGCGTTGAGTTGCCGGAAGGCGCCGCCATCGCGCGCGAGTTCGATTATTTGAGATTCATTCATATCAGAGCGATTGAGAAATCGCTCGAGCCTGTCGAACTGAGGGAGAATGAGTCGCGAAATTTCGGAGAATTCACGTTCATATTGAAGCGCGGAATGGCGAGGGCGAGCGCGGAGCTCTGCGACGAGGAAAGCCGGAAAGGGTTTACGGCGTTCCTGCGTGAATGTGAAGAATTGGACATGCTGCGATTGCGAACGCGTTTTCCCGGAGCGGCCTATATCCCCGTGAACGCGCGACGCGCGGTCAAACTCAAGACGCTGATGATCAAGCGCAAAATCCCATTAACGCAGCGCGACCTATATCCGATTCTGGTGACGGCGGATGATCGCATTGTATGGGCGCCTGGATTGCCGGTGGCGCGCGAGTTTTCTCCAAACGCCGAAGATGAGATATGCGCCTTAATCATCGCCGAAAAGCTGTCCAAATCATCGGCCTGATCGGCTATTTTCATTTTCATAATGATGTGAAACCTCAAGATATGGCTTTCCGTCTTCTTGATTAGATAGGGCAGATAGGGAAAAATGCCGAGCGAAATTCGGGGAAATGGGCTAGAATGGCGCTGAGGTCTTTAACGGAGGTAAATGGTATTGAATTCAACAATCAGACAAGTGGTCTTTTGGGTGGTGATTATCGGAGGCGCGATTCTGCTCTACCGGTACTTCCATAATCCCACAACAAATCAACCGGTACAGTTAAGCTACTCTGAACTCGCATCCAAAGTTGAATCCCCGACCAGGGAGATACAGTCGGCTGTCATTGAAAAGGAAAAAGTCACCGGCAAATTTGCCAGTGGCGGGACTTTTACGACGGACCTGACCAATGATTTCACCGCCGACAAGCTGGCTGATATGATGCGGAAGAACGGCGTGAAAGTCGATTTTAAGAACTCATCTAGCAGCGGTATGGTGCTGCAGATGGTGGTTTTTTACGCGCCTTTCATCCTGATCATCGCATTCTGGATATTCATGATTCGCCAGATGCAATCAGGCGGCAACAAGGCGCTCTCGTTCGGCAAGAGCCGGGCGAAACTCCTGTCGAATCAGCAGAAGCGCGTGACCTTTAAAGACGTCGCCGGCGTCGAAGAGGCGAAGGAAGAGCTGCAAGAGATCATCGAATTCCTGAAAGAGCCGCAGAAGTTCCAGAAACTCGGCGGGCGCATCCCGAAAGGCGTTTTGATGATGGGCCCTCCGGGCACGGGCAAGACGCTGCTCGCGCGCGCAATCGCAGGCGAAGCCAATGTCCCCTTCTTCTCGATCTCCGGTTCGGATTTCGTCGAGATGTTCGTGGGCGTGGGCGCCAGCCGCGTGCGCGATCTGTTCGAACAGGGCAAGAAGAACGCGCCTTGCATCATTTTCATTGACGAAATCGATGCCGTCGGACGCCATCGTGGCGCGGGGCTCGGCGGCGGGCACGATGAGCGCGAACAGACGCTCAACCAGTTGCTGGTCGAGATGGACGGTTTCGAATCGAACGACGGCGTGATCCTGATCGCCTCGACCAACCGGCCCGACGTGCTCGATCCCGCGCTGCTTCGTCCGGGACGTTTCGACCGTCGTGTGATCGTCAATCGCCCTGACGTGAAAGGGCGCGAAGGCATCCTGGCCGTTCACACGCGCAAGATTCCACTCGGCGAAGACGTCGACATCTCGGTCATCGCTCGCGGCACGCCCGGGTTCACCGGCGCCGACCTTGCCAACCTTGTGAACGAGGCCGCGCTCAATGCCGCCCGCTACAACAAGAAGGTCGTCGCGATGCACGATTTCGAGTGGGCTAAAGACAAAGTGCTGATGGGGTCGGAGCGCAAATCGGCCGTGATGTCCGAAGAGGAGAAGAGGACGACGGCCTATCATGAAGCCGGACACACTATCGTCGGGCTGAAAGTCCCCAATGCCGACCCGGTCCACAAGGTAACGATCATCCCGCGCGGAATGGCTCTGGGATTGACTCAGCAGTTGCCGGAAGGCGACCGCTACACCCACAGCCGCGATTACATCGAAGGCTCGATCGCGATTCTGATGGGCGGACGTTTGGCCGAGGATATCTTCCTCGGCAAGATCACGACCGGCGCGTCGAACGACATTGAGCGCGCGACCGATCTTGCGCGCAAGATGGTTTGCGAGTTCGGCATGTCGAATCTTGGCCCGCTGACTTTCGGCAAGAAGGAAGAGCAGATCTTCCTCGGCCGTGAAATCGCTCAGCATCAGGATTACAGCGAAGACACCGCGATCAACATCGATAAGGAAGTCAAGCGCATCGTGATGGAGCAATACGAGCGCGCGCGCCAGATCATCATCGAGCACCGCGACGCCCTGGACCGTCTGGCCCAGGAACTGCTCGGACGTGAAACGCTCGATTCGGTTCAGATTCGCCGCATCGTCGCCGGCCTGCCGCTTGACGATGACGGCCCGTCGCCGAGAACCGAACCCGAGACCGGCAAGCCCACTGACAAGGAACCGGTTCTGAAACCGATCCTGCCTCCGATCACGGGCAGCAATCCCGCCACTGCTTAAAGCAAGACGGAGAGACGGACAGAAAGAGAGAGGGAGAGATTAACCAAATCTCTCCCTCTCTCTTTTTCTCCATCTCTTTGTCTCTCCGTCCCTCTTTCTCTCTGTCCCTCTCTCTCTCCGTCTCAATCATTCGGCCAGCAGCATCTTGGCGATGGTCACTTTCTGCATATTGGACGTGCCTTCGTAAATCTGGCCGATCTTCGAGTCGCGGAAGAATTTCTCGACCGGATAATCTTTCACATAGCCGTAGCCGCCGTAGAGATTCACAGCCAGCGAGGACACTTCTTCGGCGACTTCCGAAGCGAAGAGTTTGGCCATCGCCGCCTGTTTGATGAAGGGAAGTTTGGCGTCTTTCAACCGGGCGGCGTTGTAAACCATCAGCCGCGCGGCTTCGATCTTTGTGGCCATTTCGGATATCTGAAACTGCACGCCCTGGAATTCGCTGATCATCTGGCCGAACTGTTTGCGCTCTTTCGTGTAGGCCAGCGCCGCCTCATACGCGCCCTGCGCAAGCCCGACCATCTGCGCGCCGATGCCGATGCGCCCTTCGTTCAATGTCTCGATCGCGATCTTGTATCCTTTGCCGAATTCGCCCAGCACATTCTCTTTGGGCGCGCGGCAATTGTCGAAGAGCAATTCGCAGGTTGACGAGGCGCGGATGCCCAGCTTGTCTTCCTTCTTGCCCACCGAAAAACCGGGAAAACCTCTTTCGACGATGAAGGCTGTAATGCCCTTATAGCCTTTGCCCGGATCGGCGTTGGCGAAGACGATGAAGAGGCCGGCCTCATTGCCGTTCGTGATCCACATCTTGCGGCCGTTGATCAGATAATGATCGCCTTTGTCTTCGGCCCTGGTTTGCATGGCGAACGCGTCGGAGCCGGAACCGGCCTCACTCAAACAGTATGCGCCGACCGTATCGTTCGCCAGCCGCGTGATGTATTTCTTCTTCTGAGCTTCCGTGCCGTAATTCAAAAACGCGTTGATCGTCAGAGTGTTGTTCACGTCGATGCATACGCTGATCGAAGGGTCGACGCGGGCAAGCTCTTCGATGGCCAGACAGGCCATGAAAAACGACCCGCCAGCGCCTCCGTACTCTTCACCCGGCTCTATGCCCATCAGCCCGAGTTCAAAGCATTTCTGAATGATCTCGGGGCGAATCTTCTGCTTCTCGTCCATCTCGCGGACGTAAGGTTTGATCTCGGCTTCCGCGAATTCTCGGACGCTCGCCTGGAACAGTCTTTCCTCTTCAGACAATACAGTCAGCGGCTGAACCAATAATTGTTCGGCGGCCTGTTGAGTTTGAGCCATAGTCTCTTCTCCAAGTGCAAACACTGATTGGGTGATGAATGCGGATAACGCATTGTGCGATCGTAAAACTGAATCTGGATTCAGTTCGGCATCTTATCAATAGCGCCTATGCTTTGCCAACTTTGGGCGAAGGACTAATAAGATAGCGGCCCACAAAGGCCGGACCGATCATGAAAGCGATACGATCGCCGTCGCGTTGGCGGCTGATTTCAACGTCGACGGCGATCCTTGGCTGGTAGACGGAATAATCAATCTGGCTGCTGCTGGAGCCTGTCATCCGGCGAAGTCGAGTTCGGCTCCGCGTCGACAGCCTTGAACAGGTCTTTGACCGCCGCGCGCAAATCACGCACAGTCGGAGCGGTCGCCCTTTTCAACAATTCTTCTTCTTCCGGCGTGGCCTCCTGATCCGGCGCCGGATTCTCTTCATTGGCAATCATTCTTTTCTCCGCCTCCTCGCGTGGCCTCGCCGGGTATGAGCGATGACTTCGGTCGGCGCGACGCAGGCCCTAAATAAGCGCATGGCCATCGTGAGCGCGAGCGTCAAGGGCGATTCGCGGCGCCCGTGCGCAATGATCAATTTTCATTCTTGATCGGCACGCGCAGAGTGAGCGCGCCCACCCACTGCCCGGAGTTATTCGTCTGTTGGAAGAACTGCGGGGTGAAATTCGTATGGCAGAGGACGCAAGACTGGTGGAATGTGTTGCTGAGCGCGATTGAGCGTCGATAGTACCAGCGATTGCCCACGCGCTCGACGGACGTGTTCGCCTGGCCTTTGAGCGCCAGGACCAGCGACTTTTGCTCGAATAAGTCGCTGGGTAGGTCGTTGAACCCGCCCTGGAGTGGCGGGAAGACGCCGATCAGCCGCATATCCCTGTTCGAGTCGTTGAAGATCAGCGAGATGGCCTGCTTGCCCTCCTCCACGTTACTTGGGGTGGTCTCGTCGAACTCCTTGAACAGGGCGGCGAGCAACTCATTAAGCATGAGATCGCTCGTCCGCTGCGCGAAAGCGATTGACTCGCTCGACGGAGAATCGTTGCTGTATCCGAAGCCGGTCAGTCCGGCGGCGGCGAGCAGAACTGCGAGCGCGATGGCGCCCTTTAATTTTTTGATACGCATTGTCTAACTCCTTATTTTGGAATTTGTGATGCTGGGTGTTTGTAAGGTTGATGCGTTCATTTGTTTCTCGGCGGCGATCTCTGGCGATTTACGCTGCAAGAGTCGCAGAGGGAGGATTGCGGGCCTGAGTCAATTGATTTGGGCGCGATCAGGTTGCCGACGAACCCGATCGCATAGAGAAACGTTGTGAAGAAGATCAGATAACAGACCAATCCATATACGAAGGCTATAACTCGCGCGGGCATTACAATCTCCTCTTTGCATTTCAGGCAGGGCGGAGTAAACTCCGGCTCAGGTGGCCGCCTGAGCCGGAGTTTACTCCTTTGGTAAGTATTCAAATCTCGAACACCAAATAGGGAAGTTGCTGAACTTTCCGGCATATTACCGTCCGCTCGAATTTTTTTTGCGGGCGAGGCCTAACCCTCGTTGAAGGGAGGGATGTGTTCTATGTTGTTTGCATTTCGCGCATTGCCGTGTTTACTGGCCTTGAGCTTGAGCCTCATCAATTCTGTCCTGGCACAGTCTCAGTCATCGTCTTCAGTCCCTATGGCGCCTCAATCGCCGGCCGAATCAGTCGTGCGCGCGGTGGTGGAAAAGTATTTCGCAAGCTATGCGGTCAAAGACCTGGGCGGACTGATTAGCCTGTGGAGTGAGAAGTCGCCTGACTATTCTTCAATCAAACAAAGTTTGCAGCGACAGTTTGAGACCGAGAATTTCAGTTTTAGTGGCCTTGTGATCTCGCGGGTCAAGGTGGAAAGCGAGAAAGTCAGCCTGAGGGCGATGACGAATCTAAACGCCGTCAATCTGAAGAGCAACCAGAAGCGGGAACAGCGCCTGGCGCTCAACTTTGCTTTTGTCAGAGAGGATGGCAATTGGAAAGTCTGGCGATCTGCTTTTGCGGAGGATGACCTGGCGGAGGCGTTAGTGGCGGCCAAGACAGAGGATGAGCGGGCCGGATTGCTGGCGGAGGAGAAAGAATTGATGACGGCGGAATTGACGCAGGCGCTGAACAGTCAAGGCAAGCGCTCCTTCTTGCAGGGAGACTACCCTCGATCTCTCGCCATCTATCGGATGGCGCAAGGCATTGCAGAGCGCATTGATGATAAGGCCGGGATCGCCCGCGCGCTGGTCGGAATTGGAGAGACCCACCGTGTGCAAGGCGATTATGCGCAGTCGTTGGAGTATCACCAGAAAAGCCTGGCGATAAGCGAGGCCATCGGAGACGAAGCCGGAGTTGCGGGCACGACGATGAATATTGGGATCGTTTACTCTCAACAGGGCGATTATGCGCAGGCGTTGGAGCGCTTCCGGAAGTCCCTCGCGATGCGGCGAGCTCTTGGGGATAGCAGTGGAGTCGCCCGCGCGCTGACCAACATCGGGATTGTCCACGATTTACAGGGCGACTACACGTCGTCGTTGGAGTATTACCAACAGAGCCTGGCGATGAGCGAGGGATCTGAAGACAAAATCGGAGTCGTCCACGTCCTGAATAACATAGGACTCGTCCTCTATCATCAAGGCAATTATGCGCAAGCGTTGGAGTACCTTCAGAAGAGCCGGGCGATGAGCGAGGCCATCGAGTACAAAGACGGAATTGCCAGCACGCTGAACGGCATCGGGACTGTCTACATGTTACAGGGGAATTACGCGCGGGCGTTGGAGAGCTTCAAGAAGAGTCAGGGAATATTTGAGGTCCTTGGTGACAAAGATGGGATTGCCACCGCGCTGGGCAACATTGGGAACGTCCACCTCTCACAGGGTAACTACGTCCAAGCGTTGGAGTATTTCCAGAAGTGCATGGGAATATACCAGGAACTTGGCGACAAAGCCGGAATTGCAGACAGTTTGGACAACATCGGGAGCGTCCACCATTCACAGGGCGTCTATGCGCAGGCGTTAGAGTATTTCCGGAAATGCCTGGTAATTCAGGAGCAGATTGGAAACAGAGAAGGGGTGGCCCGCACACTATACGACATCGGGAGGATTCACGATGAGCAGGGCGACTACGCGCAGGCCCTGGAAGATCTGAGGAAGAGCCTGGAGATACGAGAGGCCACTAAGGATCAGGCCGGGATTGCCGCCACGCTCGGCGGCATCAGTAGTGTTTACGAGAAACAGGGCCGTCACATTCAAGCGCTGGATTTTGCCGAACGCGCGGCGGCGCTGGCGCGGCAGGTCGGCGCCGCCGAGACTCTCAGTGAGGCCCTCCTCACGGCGGGCGCCGCGCATCGCGCTCTCGATCGACCCACTCAAGCGCGACAGGCCTTTGAAGAGGCTATCACAACCATCGAGTCGCTGCGCGCTCAAATCGCGGGCGGAGAGCAAGAGCGGCAACTCTACTTTGAATCCAAAGTCTCGCCTTACCACGCCATGGTCGACTTGCTCACGCGCGAGGGCCGACTGGCTGAAGCCCTGGCCTTCGCCGAACGCGCCAAGGCGCGTGCGCTACTGGATGCGCTCCAAACTGACCGCGTCGACGTCACTAAGGCGATGACCGGCCAGGAGCAGGAACAGGAGCGCAAACTAAAGAGTCAACTTGTCTCGCTCAACATCCAGGTTTCCCGCGAATCCGCTCGCCCGCAACCTGATCAGGCGCGCTTGACTGAACTCAAATCCCGGCTCCAACAATCCCGGCTCGACTATGAAGCCTTTCAGATCAATCTCTATGCCGTCCATCCGGAGTTGAAGACGCAACGCGGCGAAGCTCAGCCGCTGAGAATTGAGGAAGTCGCTGCCCTGCTGCCGGACGCCGCGAGCGCGTTGCTCGAATATGTCGTTTCAGATGACATGATTTATCTATTTGCGATCACGAAAGGAGTCGCGAAAACCGAAGCCGAAGTTCGGGTCTACACTCTGCCGGTCAAACGAGATGATCTCGCCAAACAGATCGAAGCCTTTCGGCGACAACTTGCCACACGTGATCTCGGCTTTCGCGCCTCGGCGGTTAAGCTATACGCGCTGTTGCTCAAACCGGCGGAGGCGCAGCTTCAGGGTAAAACCAATTTGATTATCGCGCCTGATGACAAGTTATGGGACCTGCCGTTTCAGGCGCTGCTTACCGGCGCCAACCGTTTCTTGATCGAGGACACAGCGATCGCTTACGCGCCGTCGCTGACAGCGCTGCGCGAGATGACGAAGCGGCGGAAGAATCAGGGCGCAAATTTCGTACCCCCGACATTACTCGCGCTGGGCAACCCACAGTTGGGCCGTGAGACCCTTGACCGCGCGACGCTGGCGATGCGCGATGAAAAGCTCGATCCGCTGCCGGAAGCCGAGCATGAGGTCAAGGAGCTGAAGCGGCTCTACGGCGCGTCGCGGAGCAAGATCTACGTCGGCGCCGAGGCCCGCGAAGACTTCGTCAAAAACGAAGCCGGTCAGGCCGCAATTCTCCACTTCGCCACGCACGGGATACTCAACGACGCCTCTCCGATGTATTCCCACCTTGCTCTCGCGCGGGGCGGCGCCGAGGACGGCTTGCTCGAAGCCTGGGAGCTGATGCGACTCGATTTGAAAGCCGATCTGGCGGTGCTCTCCGCCTGCGAGACGGCGCGCGGGCGTTTCGGCGCGGGCGAGGGCATGATCGGGCTGACCTGGGCGCTGTTCGTGGCCGGCGTGCCGTCAACCGTGGTCAGCCAATGGAAAGTGGAATCGGCGAGCACATGCGATCTAATGCTCGGCTTTCATCGCCAATTGCGAGCGGCGCCGGGGAAAACGAAAGTGACTAAGGCCGAAGCCCTGCGGCGGGCGGCGTTGAAGGTGATGAAGAATCCGGAGACAAGTCATCCGTTTTATTGGGCCGGATTTGTGCTGGTGGGCGCAGAGTAGTGTCTGAGAACGCGCCGGTCGAAGGGATTATTCACGTCCGCCACTCTCCCGCCAGAGGCTCGGTCGGTGACCGGGCATCAGGCGGGTACAGAGTGAACGGCGAAGAGGTCGGCCCCCCAGAATCTTGGCCTGGCGCCCCTTCCCGGCTGAGCGACGCAATCCTACTATGGCGTCCGAACCATCGGTCAGAGCGCGCCGGCTGATCACACGCTCCGTGGTTGGACTCCATAAAGGGAAGTGACTGAACTTGGCGCCGTATTACTATTTCCCAGAAAATATTTCTTATTAAAAAAAATCGGCGCTAATACGGGCCGCCATAAATCCCTTGATCATCTGTAGATTTTCAGCGGCGCGGCCCAGATACGCTCGCCATTAATTTTCGCGCGACCTCCGAATTGGGCGAATCCGGATTGGCTTTTTGCAGGGCGCGGAATTCCTGTTCGGCTTCGGCGAGCAACCCGTACCGCGCATACAACAGCCCGAGCAGCAGATGCGACGAGGCGTAGTCGCGCCGCGCGCGGGCTATCTCGGCGGTCGCCGCTTTATCGAGGATTCTGAATTTGGCTTGCGACGCTTGCGGGCGAGGCGCGATTAACTCCTGTTCGTCTCTGGTCGCTTTGACCTGCCACGAATATACCTGCCCGCGCGCCAGCTGCGGCGCCGTCCAACTAACGTCCGTGAGCGAGGGACTGGATGCGACCAGCTTGAATTGCGCGTCGTAGATTTCTACGACATAGCCGCTTGCGCCGTCGAGCCGCGTCCATTTAAAGGCCGGGCGGTTGGTGAGCATGACTTTGCCGGCGGGTTCGATGACCGCAAAGCGCCGGCCATCATCGTCGCCGCCCATCAGCGAACTCCCCGCCCGGCTTAGGCCATCAAGCAATGGCGATCTAGCCACTCTCTGCTTTGACAGCGCGTCCTGCGCCATTTGGCGGTATTCGGACGGCCATTGATCAACTCCCGCCAACCGGCTCTGAGCGTCGAGCGTCAGCGAAGATCCGCCGTCGTTGAGCCTGACGATCGCATGCGCAATCTCCGGCGCGGGCGAAGCGAGGTTGGTAGAAGGCGACGGCGTAGGCGTCGGAGTTTTGTAAGCGATCTGTGGCTGTGTCCGCCGCGACGTCGCTATCCACCCTGCCACCGCTAACAGCGACAAAACCGACGTCGCGTAAACCCACAATGGGATTTTCTGGAAGAGCCCTGGCAGCGCGGCCGCGATGCGATCCCGCCAACCCGTCTGCGGCGGCGGCCCTTCCGCCGCTCCTTGCGGACGATATTCGCGGTCAAGTTCTGGCGCGATCTCATTTCTGAAGGCGCGCAAGTCAGCCGTGAGCGGCGCGCAACGGGCGCACGAAGCGAGATGGTCTTCGATCATCCGCCTCTCCCCGCCGGTCAGCAGTCCGTCAACATAAGCGGCGCTCTGCTCGAAGGTCAGGTGCGGCCCGACGGCTGCTTCCGCCGCCAAATCGGCATAAAGTGGCGCCACATCGCAATTCAGCGTCGATTCGATGAGGCGGCGACACTCCTCGCATTCGGCCAAATGATCGTCCACGCCTAGCAATTCCGCGGGCGCGAGATTCCGCCGTTGATAGTTAACTACCTGCGCCGATGAGAGATGTTCGGTCACTTTCTTCTCGCCTCGATTGAAACGAATCGGATATGTTCCTGCCTGATTAAGTTGTCGAACCCGGCGGTTTATTACCGGCGGCGGGCGCAAGCTTTCAAAAAAATCCTTTTAGCCGGCGCGCCAACCGTTCACGCGCCGATTTGCGCAAGTTGATGACCTGTTGCCGCGTCAGTTCGAGCAGCCCGGCGATCGTCGCGTCGTCTAGCGGCAATTGTGTCCACAATTCGGCGAATTGATCAGCGGGGAGTTCAAGCGCGTCTGCGATCTGCCGCAACGTGGCGACGCCGGTCGCCGGAAAGAGCGCCAGACAGCCGCGGCCGTCGGCCTCGCGTAAATTGAGGAGCAGCGCTGCCCGCTGCGCGCGCGGCAGTTCGCGCACTTCCTGCCAGAGCCGTTCGAGAAAGATGCGCCTTTCGACCTGCCACGCCACATCTTCGCTGGACGCGATCTCGGCGCCGCCCGTCTCGTCTTCGGTCGAAGCCGGCGGTTCATCCTTGACCTGCAACAGCGCCGCCACGACGCTTACCAGATCATCGAACGCCACCGGCCCGCCGGCATAGTCGAAGATCGCAGCCAGCAGATCATTGAGCTTGGCGCCTTGCCCTTCGGCGCATGTCCGCCAGGCTCGCGCCAGAAACTTTTCGTCGTCCGGCAATTGGCGCAGTTTCTCGGACGGCGTTTGCGTCCGGCCGCGCCAGGCCGTGAAGCCGGCGATCGAAAGATTACGGCGATCAGTCCAGAGCGCCAGCCCTGCCTGCCGTGTCAGCGCGTACTGCAAACGGTTCCTCAGCGCGTTACGACGCGGCGATTGCCTGCGCAACCAGCCGTAGCAGACACGATAAGCAATGGTCGCCGCCAGCCCGCGGGCGTCATTGATCGCGCGATCGTCAGGACGGGCGCTCAATTTCCGTAACTCGGCCAGCCATTGCGCCAGCGCCTCCTGCGCGAGATCCGCCGCATCCGCCTGAGCGCCTGGGTCGAGTCGCAGCTTGAAACGAATGACACCTCTGATCACCGGTTCGATGTGCGCCTTGATCAGTTGCGCCAGCGCCGCCTCCGCCGCCTCATCGCCCATCGTCCGCAATGTCTGGAGCCAAGGCGCAAGCAGATCGTCATTCTGGATAGACGACTCTTTCATCATTAAGTCAAAACTATTTCGCCCAATACGGAAGCCGGCCTGGAAGGCCAGATTAAAAGCCACGGGCCCGGGGCGTCAAGGGGAGATTCGTCACAGGTCTGATCGAACGCGTTGGGGATGAGACGACCATCGAAGAAAGAAGTCAAGGAGAGGTCGGCGAATAAAGGGGATACCGATGGCGATCGATCAAATTACCACTGAAGGGAAATCGGTCGCCCTGCGCTCGCCGATTGATATGCGGCTAGCGCCACGCGGAAAGATTTACGCGCCTCCTGGATCGAGGCCGCGGATTGGCGGTCGCTCTCGACGCATTCGATCAGATGATCCAAAGGAAATATTGAAGGCGGACCGAAAGGCTCCCCCACCTCTCGCTCGAAAACCCAGCCGGAGGCGCCGGCCGCAAGCACCGCCCTGCCCGGCACACGCAACCCGTCATCAATGATTTCGCCACGCGCGCCAATTATCTCCAAACGGAGGACGCAGTTTTGTTTTGGAGACGGGCCGGTCGTCCGCGGCGAATTGATCGTCCACGCGGCTTCCAACGTGGCGATGATTCCGTTCGCAAAAGTGAGGGTCGCCATGCCCCAATCTTCTACCTCGATGTCCCGATGGACCAGGTTCGCCATCTTCGCTTCCACTTGTATTACCTCGCTGCCCGCAAGCCATCTGAGTTGATCGAGCCAGTAGATTCCCTCGTCAATGAAAGCTCCGCCCGGCGTCTGCCTTGGGTTCGCGAACCAGCCGGGCGACCCGGAGCGATACCAGTCTTCAGCGATAGACCAACGCGCCGTCTGATGCATCACGACGATCTCTCCGATCTCCCCTGCCTCGATCCGCGCTTTCAGGGCGCCCGAGCGCAGGCGCTTTGTCCCCTGAAAGGCGACGCATTTGACGCCGGAGGTCTCCACGGCTTCCACCATCTGATCCGCTTGTTCCATTGTCATGGCCATCGGCTTACCCAAAACAATGTGCTTGCCGGCTCGCGCGGCCCGGATCGCGCAATCCGCCATCTCGGACACGGGCGTTGCGATGTGAACAAAGTCAATTTCTTCCCGCTTTAGCAGTTCGCCATAATCTGAGTATCCTGAGATCCGAAAGTCGCTGGTGAAGGCGCCCAATTGCGCGCCGTTATGCCAGGCGACCGCGACCAATTCCGCTGTCGGGCAGTCTCGCAGCGCCCGGGCCAGATTGTAAGCTGAATACCAATGTCCCAACCCTAGAATGGCTACGCGCCATTTCCTTGTCATAAGATCCTCACGCTATTCATTTGATTGGCGCCGGTGATATAGTCCACCGAAGCGCTGTAACAATCCGCCAACAGAGGATGAAAGGTCAAGAGCTTTCCGCGAATGATTGTGATGAAGGGTCTTCATGTCGCGTTGTGACACCCTGAAAGAATGAAAATCAACCACGAAGAAACGAAGAGCACGAAGACCTTCTTCTGTTCTTTCTTCGTTTTCTTCGTTTCTTCGCGGTTATTTCCTGAGGAGTACAGATGATTGCCAAGAACAAAACCGTAGCCAGGAGACTCACTATTATCTTTGCGTCTGTGGTCCTGATGAATCTTTCCGCGTCCACACAGGAAAATCATCTCACTGCCCAACAATTAATTGACCGTATTAAGAGCAACATCGGGGTTCCCTGGCGAGACCAGACCGTCGACACATTCAAGGCTGGCAATCCCGACGCTCGTGTAACCGGCGTCGCCACGACCATGATGGCGACGTTCGACGTTCTCCAGCGCGCCGCCGCCGCCGGCAAGAACCTGATCATCACCCACGAGCCGACCTTTTATGATCACCTCGATAAGACCGATGACCTTGAGAAAGAAAACGACGCGGTGCTGGCGGCCAAGCAAGCCTTCATCAAAGAGCATAACCTCGTCATCTGGCGCTTTCACGACCATTGGCATATGCGCAAACCCGACGGCATACAGACCGGCATGATTCGCGCGCTCGGTTGGGAAAAGTTCCGGACCCCCAACAATAGCGGCGTATTTGTGATTCCTGAGACCACGCTGGGCAAGCTCGCCTCGGATATCAAAACGCGCCTCGGAATCCACGCCATGCGCGTAATCGGCGACCCCAACATGAAGCTCACCAAAGTGGCCCTGGCGCCAGGCTACCCCGGGTTTCCTCGTCAAAGGCAAACGCTCCAGCGCGATGATGTGGAAGCATTATTGACGGGCGAGGCGCGCGAATGGGAGACGATCGAATATGGAGATGACGCAGTGGCGGCGGGGAAGCGAAAGGCGCTGATTGTTCTGGGGCATATACCATCCGAGCAAGCCGGTATGGAAGAGTGCGCGCGCTGGCTGAAGACCTTCGTAACCGAAGTCCCGGTCGAATTCATCCCGGCGAAAGAGCCATTCTGGACGCCCAAGTAGACGGAATCGTTATTCATGCGACAAAGGGGAAATTATGAAAGAAAGATTTTTCGTTTTACTAATTGGCGATATGAATCTACTCCTTGGCGCAGGCATTGAAGCGCGGGCATAGGTTCATACTGGCAAAAATTCACAGGCCGTGGCAAAAAGAGAAACATGTCCAAGAGAGTTACGGATCGTTGCGTGGGCTGGCTGAATCCAACCGTTCTCGGCATCGGACTCGCGAGTCTCTTCTCCGACGTGGGCCATGAAATGGCCACCGCCGCGGCGCCGGCGCTGCTGGCTTCGATCGGCGCGAGCTCCGCGATACTTGGACTGATTGAAGGTTTGGCCGATAGCTTGTCGAGTTTCGCGAAATTGCTCTCCGGCCTTTACAGCGACAAGCTTCGCAGGCGCAAACCGCTCGCGGTGGCCGGATATTTCGTCACGGCTTCCGGGATGGCGAGCTTTGCGCTGGCGACGCAATCGTGGCATGTGCTGATAGGGCGCGTCGGCGGCTGGATCGGTCGAGGCGCGCGCACGCCGGTGCGCAACGTGCTGCTCACCGAAGCGACGACGCCGGAGACATACGGACGCGCTTTCGGTCTAGAGCGCGCGATGGACAGCGCCGGCGCAGTAATCGGGCCTTCGCTGTCGCTCCTTCTGGTCGCGAGTCTCGGCCTGCGATGGACGTTCGCGCTGACGCTCATTCCCGGCGTGATCGCGGCGCTGCTGATAGCGTTGTTGGTCCGCGAGAAAGACCACGAGCCACAACCGCATGTCAGCCTCTGGGGCGGGATGAAATCCTTGCCGCGCGATTTTCGGAAATATCTTTACGGCGTCGGCGTCGCCGGGGCCGGCGACTTCTCCAACACCCTGCTCATTCTGTGGGCGACTCAGGCTTTCAGCGGGCGCTTGGGGGGGGCGCGGGCCGTGACTATCGCCATGCTCTTCTATGTCGGCTACAACATCGTCTACACCGGCTCGTGTTATGCGAGCGGTTTGCTGGCCGACCGCTTCCCGAAAAATCATGTGCTGGCGATCGGCTATTCGATCGCGGTCATTCCGGCCATCGCGCTCATGTGGCCGGGCGCGTCCTTCGTGAAATTCGCGATCGTGTTCGGCTTCTCCGGACTCTACATGGGTGTTTGGGAAACGCTGGAGAACAGCGCTGCCGCAACCTTGCTCCCGGCCTCTGTCCGTGGCGTCGGATTCGGAGTTTTGGCGGCGGTGAACGGCCTGGGAGATTTCATTTCCAGCGTATTGGTAGGGTTTTTGTGGATCATTTCGCCCGTATGGGCGATGCTGTTTGTGATGGTGATGTCATTAACAGGGGCGGCGATCATTGCGCGCACCAAACCGACCGCGCCGCCATATGGTTTTCGTCGGATGTCTTGATTGCCTGCCAGCCGTCGAGCGATTCATTGCGGCGCCACTTGCAAAGGCCGGCGCGCTCATCGACCTTTTTGCAGAAACTGCTGTAGCGCCAGCGCGCTATTGCGCGCTTCATCTCGCGCCGCATAGATCAAGGTGATTGTGCCCTCTTTTGCCTTGCGCTTGAGCAGTTTGATCGGATCGGCTTTCTGCCTGAGTTCCTTCAGATACCGCTGACGGAACTCGATCCACTTGTCCGGGTCATGCCCGAACCATTTTCTTAGCTCCACGCTCGGCGCGACATCCTTCAACCACAGATCGATCTTTGCCTGCGCCTTGGTCAGGCCGCGCGGCCAGAGCCGTTCGACCAGAATTCGCTCGCCATCATCTTTGGCGGGTTTTTCGTAGGCCCGTTTCAATTTGATCATCTTGATTGATCGGTTTGCGAATCGGTGTATGGAAAACACAAAGGGGAAAAGAGACAAAGGTTCATTTGACCCGTTGACCCCTTGGTCCTTTGTGTTGAATTTTGATTCATCCTTTCTGCTCCTTCGCTTTTTTCTTCTCGCCGCGCGTTTTTTGCAAAAGCTCCAATGTGTTCTGTTTGGCCTCCTCCGGCGACTGGCCGGCGGCTTTCGCGGCTTCCTCGAAAGTTTTATCGGTGATGTTTTTCGGGTCGCCCATGTCGTTGTCGGGCATTTGGCATCCACAGTTGTAGCACATATCTGGCTCTCCTCTCCGATGTTTAAGTAAGTTAGTAACCAGAGAATTCTTCGGCGCGGACATTGTCGTCGGCGATATTTGCTTTACTCAACGCCAGTCGCATTGCCGCGACCATTGCCGGAGGCCCGGCAATGTAATAGACCGGCGCCGCCAAATCGCCAATGTATTTAGTCAGCATCTCCTGGTTAATAAAACCTGTTTCGCCTCGCCAGACCCGATTTGATCTGGCCATATCAGTCATCGTTCCGATGACTTTGTAATTTATGTTCTCTTTTTCCAATTCTTCTAACTCCTCCAGGAAAGCCGCGTCTTCGGGGCGGCGATTGGAATAAAAGAGAAAGAGTTGATGGGGCAACTTCTGTTCCGCGGCTTGCCGAAGCATGCTGCGGAAAGGCGTGATGCCGATGCCGCCGGCCAGAAAAACGGCTGGCCGGGCGGCGTCAGGATGCAGAATTAAAGAGCCGAAAGGCCCCACGATACGGACTTCGGTTCCGAGCGGCATTGTTTTAAGGACGCGCTTGAACGCCGAATCGCGCATGCGTGTCGCGATCATTAAATCCGCTTCGACTGGCGCGCTGGCAATTGTAAAGTTTCGCGTGGCGCCTTCATCGTCGGTTTCCGGAGG
Organism: Blastocatellia bacterium; assembly: GCA_035714085.1. Classification (GTDB taxonomy): domain Bacteria; phylum Acidobacteriota; class Blastocatellia; order RBC074; family RBC074; genus JAJVID01. The sequence continues at coordinate 30,424 of DASTMP010000126.1, read as the reverse complement.
ATCAAGCAGAGTCCAGGCGATAGCCTGACCGGCTTTGAAGGCAAAGCCGGGAGGCTTTTCAAAATGAAAGGCCATCGTCCCCTCGGCAATCTCTCGCCGGCTTTTCAATCTGACTTGATGAGTAGCCATTATCCATAGTGCGACGCAAGTTCAATTCCACAGATTCGTTAACGCGCAATGCCGGCGCTAATGCCGGCGCAGCAGGACCTGTTGGTTGTTCGGGAGTTTGGCCGGTTCATCACTCTGATCCGCAATCTGCAAATCATGATGCGTGACATAACTGATCGAGATCGGGTGGTTGTCTTTGACTTCCGCGCGCAGCAGCGCTTGAAAATAAGGGGCGTGCCGCGCGGATCCAGCCTTCAGGCGGCATTGTTCCAGATGCTGATTGAGTTGGAGCAAGTATTCCGGGTCGGTCACGTATTCGGCGGCCGCCATAGTCGCCCAGGTTGTGCTACCGCTCAGGATCACAATCCGCCGCTGATGCAGTTTGCCCGGCCAGACCGTAAGCGCCGCATATTCTTCCCCGACCGTACCACCGTAAGTCGCCGACTCATCCGCAGCCGGTCGCAGATTTATGATGGCGGCGCCCCTGGTTCCCTGATTGATGACGAAATCCGAAGGGTACGGCAGATCTTTAGCCAGCGTATGAAAACGCATCGAAGATAGAAAGATGACATTGGCGTTCTTCATTTCATTCCAGCCGACCATCCGGCTGCGTGTCACGCTAAGTTCCCGCGCCGCCTTGCTGAAAAAGCGTGTGAGCAAATAAACGCCGTGCGTCTCGCCCACGCCGGTGTAGATCTCAGTCGGCTGGAAATCCAGATGCGAAGCCTTGCGTAGAGACATCAGGCGCGAGCCGAGGCCGCCCTCCTGCGGCGAATTGACCTCGACATCGCGCAGATAGACTCCATCCGCCGTAAAGAATTGGGGCGTTCCGTAAGCCAGCAGGTTCTCCGCGCCCGGCTCGAAGAATTTCCCCCACAACGGCAGGTAGACCGGGTCAACCGTCGCCGCCGGCTTTGGCGCGCCCTCAATGTTCTTCTCCGCTAAAATCCAGTCGCCTCGCCAGTGTTGAAAAGCGAAAGCCGTCAGCAGCCCTAAAATAAAGGTCATTGCGATGAAAACCGGCGTCGGTACGCGAGCCGAGTCGCCTCCGGACTGCGCGGGCGATAAGCGGCGCTCCGCCGGCGCGTCCGGGTATTCAACCCGGTCTTCCAACCCGGCGATCCCGGGACGGAAATGAAACCGTGGCACGTAATGTCCTTTCGGCATCTCGATTATCAATTCGTCGCCCGCGCCTTCTTCCTGGTAATAACTCGCCATCCGTTTGCGCAGCACATTGGCCTGAACTCGCACGACCGCGTCGCGTCGTGGGTCGTAATCGGCGCCGCGCTGAAAGACTTCCAGGCCGATGGTATATTCCTTCAATTCGTTCTCCGCCCCGTCCAGTTTTCTGGTCACTACGTAGCGCAGAAACTTTTCGAGGCTTTTCGCCTGACGAAATCGGTTGCTGTCCAGGATTCTTTCCATCTGCCGCTTGATTTGCGCGGCGGAAGGTTCTGGCGCAGCCTGATGTGACTGCGATACGTCTGGTCGAATTTCTTCATGATCATGTTGATTATCACGTTGACTCATTGTTCGCCTCCGTGTAAGCCCTCCGACACTAGGGGCCGCCGGGTCTTAACGGTTAATAGACCCAGATAACCTTGTTCTTGGAATTGATGACAAGTAAAAAGCGGATCAAAACGCCTCAAAAAGTGGTTTCTTTATAAAAGCCGCGCTGAGACAGGTCAAGCAGACCCGAATCGATTTACCGATCATTAGTGGAGGTCAGTATGTTCATCAAACGACTGGACGCATGGTTATTTACTCTTCTGACATTTCTATTTCTATCGTGCGCTCCGGCTTTGGGACAATCGCCACAGGGCACGATCACGGGCGCGGTCAGCGACACACAGGGCTCGCTCGTGCCGAATGCGACGGTGACGGCCGTACAGGTAGGCACGAATCAGAAATTCACCGCCGTCAGCTCATCCGACGGCGTCTATGCCATCCCGTCGCTGCCTGTCGGCGAGTACGAACTGACGGTGAACGCGGCGGGCTTCTCGACCTTCAAGCAATCCAAGGTCACGCTCGAAGTCGGACAAAGATTGCGCCTTGACGTCACGTTGCAGGTCGGGGACGTGGCCAATACGGTGACCGTCACGACGGAGGTTTCGCGCGTCCAAACCGAAGCGTCCAGCCTCGGCGCGACCGTCGAACGTCAGCGCATCCAGAACCTGCCGCTCAATGGCCGCCACGTCTTCAATCTGGTCAAGCTGATTCCCGGCGTGCAACCGCGTTTCAAAGGCTCGGACGGGTTCGCCGAAGTGGACAACCAGAATTTCTCGCAGATCAGCTTCAACGGCGGTTCGGCTTACAGCAACCAGGTCTTTCTGGACGGCGGCGCCGACACCGTGCCCGTGCACAACGAGATCAGCGTCGTGCCGATGGTGGACACGGTCGAAGAGTTCAAAGTCCAGACCAATTCACTGGCCGCCGAATTCGGCCAGACCAGCGGCGGCGTGGTCAGCGTCGTGACGCGAAGCGGGACGAACCAGTTCCACGGCTCGCTCTACGAATTCTTTCGCAACGACGCGCTCGACGCGCGCAACGCGTTTTTGACCGAGCGCGATCCGGTCACCGGGCGCGCCAAGCCCATCTTGCGCTACAACCAATACGGCGGAACGCTGGGCGGCCCCGTCTACCTGCCGCGCTTCGGCGAGGGCGGGCCGGCGTTGTACAAGGGCAAAGACAAGACCTTCTTCTTCGCCGGATATGAGCGCTGGAACTTCCGCACGGCCAACATCAACCGCGCCACCGTGCCGACCTTGCAGGAGCGTAACGGCGATTTCTCGAACACCCGGGACGGCCAGGGGCGGCTGATCACAATTTACGACCCCGCCACCACGCGCCCCAATCCGAACGGCAGCGGATTCGTGCGCGACCCGTTCCCCGGCAACATCATTCCCCGAGACCGCATGGACCCGCTCTCGCTACGGCTGCTCGATTATTTGCCGCTGCCGAACGTGGCGTCGAACAATCCATTCACCAACGCCAACAACTACTTGACGCTGGTCGGCTTTCCGATTGATCAGGGACAGTTCAGCGCGCGCGTTGACCACAACTTCACCGACAAGGACAAAATCTTCGGACGCTACACGGGCACGAAGAATACGCGCAAGAATCGCGCCTGGAACAACGGCCTGGCCGACACCGACGCGCGCGACGACCAGCGCGACAACTACAACCTGGTGATCAGCGAGACGCACGTGTTTTCGTCCGCTGTGGTCAACGATTTTCGCGCGAGCGCCACGCGGCAGGACCTGGTCTTCCAGCACCCGAGCTTCGATCAAGGATTGCCGGGGCGCCTCGGATTCCCCTCCATCATCCCGCAGGACGCTTTTCCGCCGATAGTGATTGACGGAGTTTTGGCTTTCGGTTCGGCGCGCGGCGGATTCGCGGGCGGCTATCGCAAACATCACGCGATTCAGGCGTCCGACAGTTTGACTTGGATCAAGGGCCGGCACGCGTTCAAGATGGGAACGGATCAACGCTGGAATCGTTTGAACTTCGTCAACCGGGTGAACCCTTCAGGCAGTTTCAGCTTCGGCGCCAGCCTCACGAACAATCCGCTAGCGCCGGCTGGCACGGGAATCGGCTTCGCTACCTATTTACTCGGCGAGGTTTCAGGCGGCAGCCAGGGTTTCAGACCGCTCTTCGCGTTCCATAGCGCCTCGAACGGCAGCTATTTTCAGGACGACTGGAAGATCACCAACAGCCTGACATTGAATCTGGGCTTGCGGTACGACTATGCGACCGGGCCTGTCGAGCGATGGAATCGCAGCTCCAACTTCGATCCTTTCGCGACCAATCCGCAGACGAACACGCCGGGCGCGCTGCTTTACGCCGATGTGACCAAAGATCGTCATTTCACCATTCCGCCGAAGAAGAATTTCGGCCCGCGCATCGGCTTCGCCTGGAAAGTGAGTGGCGACGGGAAGACGGCGGTGCGCGCCGGCTACGGCCTTATCTACAACGCGATCGAGAGTGGCGACACGGTGGGTGACAACCCGAACTCGCTCGGCTTCAGTGTGGATACGCCGTTCGTCGCGCCGGGTGGCGGCCCTTTCAAGGCGTTTCAATTCTCAGTCGGCCCGCCAAATCTGCTGCAACCGCAAGGCGCGGCGGGCGGCCCGTCGGCATTCCGCGGCCAGGCCGTGCGCTTCCAGGAAGTGAGACAGCCGACCCCCTACGTGCAGCAATGGAACCTGACGATTCAACGCGAGTTGTCGGGCAGGTTCGTCCTGGCTGCGACCTATGCGGGCAATCGCGGCGTGCATCAATTCGGCGGCAATTACGATTTGAACCAGCTCGATCCGCAATTCTTCTCGTTGGGTTTGTCGTTGCAGGATCAGGTCACGAATCCGTACTTCGGCCAGATCACGACGGGACTGCTCTCGAGCGCAAAGGTAGCGCGCAGCCAGTTGCTGCGCCCCTTCCCTGATTACCAGGGCATAAGCGTCCTGGCCAATCACGGCGCGTCGAGCACATATCACTCGTTCCAGTTCACGGCCGAGCGCCGCTACTCGAACGGGCTTAGCGCGCTGGTCTCTTACACCAACTCAAAGCTGATTGACGATTCGTTCTCGATTGCGGGCGGCGGTGGCGGCGCGGGCGATTTCCGCGTAGGGCGTTTGAACCGCGCGCAGGATCGCGCGATTGACGAGGAAGACATCTCACAGCGGCTGGTCGTCAGCGCCGTCTACGAACTGCCTTTCGGTCCCGGTCGCCACTTCTTGAAAGGCGGCGTCATCGGCCACATCATCGGCGGATGGCAGCTCAACACGATCACGACGCTGCAAACGGGGCGCCCGTTGAAGGCGCGTGGCGCGAACAACTTCACCGGCGTCAACTGGCCCGACATGGTCTGCGACCCGACGCTCGACAACCCGGGCCCCAGCGCCTGGTTCAACACCGGTTGCTTCCGCAACCCGCCGAATTTCGTCATTGGCGCCGCGCCGCGCACCTTGCCGAACACTCGCGGCCCCGGCTACAAAGACGTGGCGCTCTCGCTCTTCCGCACCCAGAGGATCACCGAGAAGGTCAATCTGGAATTCCGCGCCGAGGCGTTCAACGCGTTCAACTTCGTCAACTACGATGATCCGAACACCAGCTTCACGCCGAACGCGCAGGGCGTGAATACCAACCCCAACTTCGGCCAGATCACCAGCTCGTTGCCGGCGCGCAGAATTCAGTTCGGGTTGAGATTGTCGTTCTAAACGAACAAAGCATTTTCAACACAAAGCGTCAAAGGAACAAAGGGTCAAAGGATTGATCTGGGCTGTCTTCTTTGACCCTTTGTTCCTTTGACGCTTTGCGATAAAAAAGCTTGTTGATGTGGGGAATTCATGCGTTATCTTTTTCTGGTTTTTCTACTCCTGTTCACAACCTCATCCGCTGGAAATCAATCGGCGAGCCAATATGACATAGTCATTTACGGCGGCACGGCGGCGGCGGTTACTGCGGCGGCGCAGGCAAAGAGGATGGGCAAGACGGTCATCATCGTCTCGCCCGACAAGCATCTGGGCGGCCTCTCTAGCGGCGGCCTTGGTTTCACCGATACGGGCAACAAGGCGGTCATTGGCGGGCTGGCGCGCGAGTTTTACCACCGCGTCTGGAAGCATTACGCCGAGGGCGCGGCCTGGAAGTGGGAGAGGCCCGAGGAGTATGGCAATAAGGGGCAGGGCGCGCCGGCGATCGACGGCGAGTTGCGCACGATGTGGATCTTCGAGCCGCACGTCGCCGAACAGATCTTCGAGGAAATGATCAAAGAGCATCGCATCCCCGTCCATCGCGACGAATGGCTTGACCGCAATAACGGCGTGAAGAAAAGCGGCGCGCGCATCATATCGATCACGACGCTCAGCGGCAGGCGATACGCAGGTAAAATGTTCATCGACGCGACCTATGAGGGCGACCTGATGGCGGCCTCGGGCGTGGATTACCACGTGGGTCGAGAGGCGATGAGCGTTTACGGCGAGAAATGGAATGGCGTGCAGACAGGCGTGCTCCACCACCGCCATCATTTCGGCGTCTTGGAGCGGAGGATCAGCCCATACGTCATCCCCGGTGACCCGAAGAGCGGCGTGTTGCCACGCGTCAGCGCCGCGCCGCCCGGTGAATACGGCCAGGGCGACAAGCGGGTGCAGGCCTACAATTTCCGCCTGTGCCTCACGGATAGTCCAGATAACCGTGTGCCGTTCCCCAAACCCGCGGGCTACGACCCGAAGCAATATGAGCTGCTCGCGCGAATTTTCGAGGCCGGCTGGCGCGAAACGTTTGATAAGTTCGACCGCATTCCCAATCGCAAGACCGACACCAACAATCACGGGCCGATGAGCGCCGACAACATCGGCTACAACTACGATTATCCCGAGGCTTCCTACGAACGGCGTCGCGAGATCATTCGCGAGCACGAGGACTATCAGAAAGGCTGGCTCTACTTCATCGCCAACGACCCGCGCGTGCCCAAGGATGTGCAGGCGGAGATGCGCCGCTGGGGGCTGGCCAAAGACGAATTCAAGGACAATGGCAATTGGCCGCATCAGATCTACGTCCGCGAGGCGCGGCGCATGATCGGTTCGTACGTGATGACCGAACACGAATTGCTCAAAAAGCGCCCGACGCCCGATTCCGTCGGGATGGGTTCGTACGGCATTGATTCGCACAACACCCAGCGTTACATCACGCCGGAAGGGTACGTACAAAACGAAGGCGACATCGGCGTCTCGACCAAAGGGCCGTATCAAATCGCCTACGGCGCGCTCACGCCGAAAAAGGGGCAGGCCGACAACCTGCTAGTGCCGGTGTGCGTTTCAAGCTCGCACATCGCCTTCGGCAGCATCCGCATGGAGCCGGTCTTCATGATTTTGGGGCAGTCCGCCGCTACGGCCGCCGCGCTGGCCATAGACGGAGGCGCGGCGATCCAAGACGTGACTTATTCGGAACTGCGCGAGCTTTTATTGAAAGACGGGCAGATCCTCGAATATGCGACCACATCGCAGAGGAGATGAACAATGGGAAGACTCAATCACTTCAATAGCGTTTGGAGTTCCGCCTTTAGGCGGTCTGCGTTCAGCCGCCTAAAGGCGGAACTCCAAACGCCTCTGCGTCTCGGCTTAGGAATAGGAGTTCATCTTCTGCTGATCGCCGTGATTCTACACTTGTCTTCAACCGTCTTCGGACAGGCAAAAAAATTCGACGTCGTGGTTTATGGCGGCACGGCTGGCGGCGTGATGACCGCCGTCGCAGCCGCGCGCGAAGGGCTGACAGTCGCCCTGTTGGAGCCGAGTAACCACGTAGGCGGGATGGTTACGGGCGGACTGAGTCGCACCGACTTCGGGAAGAAAGAGGTCATCGGCGGTCTGGCGTTGGAGTTTTACCAGCGGGCCGGAAAGAAATATGGCCGTGAGATCGAATGGATGCCCGAACCACGCGTCGCCGAAGCGATCCTCAATGAAATCATTCAAGAAGCCAAAACCGTCACGGTTTTTCTCCAATCCCGTTTGAAAGAGAAAGGCGGGGTGAAAAAACAGGGGACGCGCGTCGTGGAGATCGAGCTGGAAAACAACGCCAGTTTTCAGGCCGCGATCTTCGTGGACGCGAGTTACGAAGGCGACCTGATGGCGCAATCAGGCGTTGATTTCACCTGGGGCCGCGAATCGTCGGCGCAATACGGCGAATCGCTCGCCGGTGTGCGGCCCAAGGATCGCAATCATCAATTCGACTTTCCGATCTCAGCCTACGACAAAAACAAAAAGCCGCTGCCGGAAATTCAAACGGAGCCGCGCGGCGAAATCAGCGCAGGCGACCGCAAGGTACAGGCTTACAACTACCGCATGATACTGACGGATGACCCGGACAACCGAATTCCTTTCGCCAGGCCCGCCGGCTACAACTCTAAGCGGTTCGAATTGCTGGCGCGCTTTCTGGACGAGTTCGTCAAACAGAAAGGCCGCGCGCCTCGCATGAACGAAATCCTCTTGCCGGCGCAAATCGCCGGCAAGAGGAAATGGGACTTCAACAATCGCGGACCGTTTTCGACCGATTACATCGGTAAAAGCTGGGACTACCCGAACGCCAGTTACAAACGCCGCGCCGAGATCCAGCGGGATCACAAACGCTACACCCAGGAGTTGTTCTATTTCCTCGTTACCGATTCGCGCGTGCCTCGGGCGACGCAGGAGGAGATCAAACCGTTCGGCCTGGCCAAAGACGAATTTGTGGATAACGATCACTGGCCGTACCAGCTTTACGTCCGTGAAGCCCGGCGCATGGTCGGCGATTACGTGGTCACGCAAAAGGACATTCAAACAGAGCTGACCAAACCCGACGTCATCGCCATGGGCTCATACAACAGCGATTCGCACAACGTCCAGCGCTACGCCACGCCCGAAGGCAATGCCCAGAACGAAGGCAACATGGAAGTCCCCGTCACGCCCTATCAAATCTCTTATCGCATCATGCTTCCCAAAAAATCACAGGCGACGAACCTGTTCGTTCCGGTCTGTTTTTCCGCCAGCCATGTCACTTACTCGACATTGCGGATGGAGCCGCAATATATGATGATCGGCCAGGCCGCTGGCGTCGCGGCGAAGATGGCCATCGAGAAAAAGGTCGCCCTCCAGGACGTAGATGGCGCCGCATTGACCGCAAAACTTCGCAGCCTGCGCGCGGTCATGGAGTGGAAAAACAATCCGTAGCAGGTAGGCCACAAAATCCGGAAGGAAGCTGATCGCGCTACATATGATCTTTCTCGATGAACGGATGCATCGAGAACCAAAAACAATTAAGCCGACCGGCCGAGGTATGCTTTCAACTGAGGGGGAACAGGCCGGTGAATCAATGCCTTCTTTGCCGGCCACTGCGCCGTCTTTTCCAGATCGACTAAATAGCGTTCCTGGCCGGCCTCCAAAACAGCGATTGGAACTCCGTCTCTAAACAAGATGCGATTGGATGGAATCACCGGGACGCGGGCGCCGGGTAGAACAATCCCTACCAGGTTCAGCGGGTCGGCGGCGCTCACCGAGATCAGCGCGCCGTCAGGTTCTTTCCGCCGAATGGAACGAAGGGCGCTGACAGCTTCATTCAGGGCAAATTGCTCACCCGCAACGCCCGCGACGAATCGCCCTCCCCGAATCTCACCTCGGGCCTCCAACCTTCTCAGGGACCTCAGTAATTCGCGCCAGGGCAATGTCATTCCCTCACGATCCATCAGTCTGCGAAACACAACTCCGTAACGACGTAACAACACTCGAGCTATTCTTTCTACCAGCTCGGCGTTCACTGCATTGGTATTAGTAATTGAAAGAGAGCCGGCGCCGACCTTTCCCGAAGTGAGAAAACCTGCGCCGTTCAAACTTTGCCCTCCACGATGCACGCGTGACCAGCGCCCCGCATTCTCCATTCCAAACAGCGCCGCCGGGGCCTTGCGCTTCGCATTGTGGTTCGATGGGCGTTTGTTCGATGGTGTTAAGAGGGCTCGCAATCCCGTGAAACTATCCGCTGTAATCAGGCCACCCGCTACAAGCTCAGCCAGCCCTTCTTCAACCTGAGTTTTCAGAAGCCCTGTGTTTTCCACGAAATCCGCGAAGAAAGAAGCTCCGTGGCCCAGCAGATGGTCATAAACAAGTTGCGCCGAGGAAGACAGCCTTGATTCAACATCGGCATGCTCCTTGGGCGCCCTGGGCTGAGGGAAGGCCAGATCCCATGCCGCAAGGTTTTTCCTGTTTAGCAATGCAATGGGAGTAGAACGAACCGGACCTGATCCCACGCTTTTTACCATACCTTTTTGTGGACTCAATCTCGTCCAGACGATTCGACCCGACAGGCAGAGCGAATCCAGCCACTCCGGTTCGTAGGCTTCCAACCTGGCGGGTAATATCTCTCCTTCCCAGGCTCCTGCAGCGGCCTCAAATCCCTCCAACTGGTCAACTATTGCAGACAGGCTCTCCGGCCCTTCTCCCCGATCTCCGGGCGCCACTCGCTGCCACGTCAATAGAAACCGCATGAAGTCGGCTGGCGAAACCGGTTCGATCTCTTTCCGCAGTCTGTTCAGAGTGTAGCGGTGAATTCTCGCCAGCAGCCGCCGGACGCACCATTCGATTGGTACCGTTCCCGGAGTGGCGCCCGGCGTGAAACGGCCACGCATCACGAAGCCTTCCGATTCAAGGCTCATCAATGCGCTCTCAATCGCATAAACAGGCAAGGACATTGTTTCCGCCAGCGATTCCGCGGTCACTGGCCCAATCGCTTCGAGCCTGCCTCTCAGTATCTCAATCAATCCTTCTTCCGGCGCCGCCGTCGAAATATCATTTGTCGGAGACTTAATTTCAGGCTCCAGGAGGGCGTCAGGGTAGACCGCTAAAAGATGAGGTAAGCGTTCGGCCGGCGCCCAGATTACCTTCTCTCCAATATGTAAGCTCGTGGCTCTTCTTTCGCTCACGAGATCGGCAAAATATTCTTCCCAGCGCGATCCTGGGTCGCCGTTCTCTACGCGCTCGAACTGATGTGATTGTCCTGTGTGTCCTTCAAGCGCAGTGATAAACCCCAATTGCAACAATATGTCGTGTAATTCGTCCGCGCTTTCGGCTTGTGGCCAGGACTCTTCCCTAACCTGGTCAATCGCCGCCTGATCCAGCGTGCCGAGGTCCGCGGCCGTTTCAGGGTCCAGCCACCGGCGGCTCATCACCGCTTGAGTGCGACGTTCTTCGAGCGGCGCGTCATCGAGGAAAGCGTACGGCCTCGCGTTGAGAATCTCCATGGACAGAGGTGAAGGCTCTCTCAAGTCGCGCGCGACCAGAGTCTTTCCGCCCTTTTCGCCCTCCTCTATGGATGCGAGTAAGGCTTCGAGCCCGTCGATGTCCATCGCTTCTTCGAGGCAATCGCGAATGGTTTGCGCGACGAGCGGATGAGCGGGTATTTCACGGTCGCCGACTATGTTTTCACCACAGGCGACTTGATCGGGAAACACGGCGGCGAGCAAATCTTCCGACTCCATCCTTTGCAACTGCGGCGCAATCTTGCGGCCGCCCCGCCGGCGAACTATGGCCAGCGCCCTGTTCGCGTTCCACCGCCAGCGCGCCGTAAACATCGGAGCGTCCAAAAGCGCCTGTGTCAACAGATCGCGCACGGACGAGGACTTCAGAAAACCAAAGACGTCTTCCAGAGGGAAACTGTGCGAGAGACTGAGCGAAAGAATTATCGCGTCTTCGGTGGCCGCCGCCTGTAACTCGAAATTGAACTTTCTACAAAAACGCTTGCGCAGCGCCAGGCCCCAGGCGCGGTTTAGCCTGCTTCCGAAAGGCGAATGTATTACTAATTGCGTTCCGCCGCTTTCATCAAAAAAGCGCTCGAGAACCAGAGTCTGCTGGCTAGGCATCACTCCCAGCGCCAGCTTAGCGGTAGTCAGGTATTCGACCAATTGTTCGGCGGCGGGTCGTCCTATGCCTAAATGGTCTACTAACCAGCTTAGCGCATCGCTCCTTTCGGTAATTTCGTTACGAATTCGGGAAACGGCTGTTGATAACTCATCCGTTCTGCCCGGAGCTTCGCCCAGCCAGAACGGAATGGTCGGCGGCTGGCCTTCCGCGTCTACGACGCGTACGCGGCCTTTTTCCACGCGCGTAATTCTCCACGACGTATTGCCGAGCTGAAAGATGTCGCCGGCAAGGCTTTCGACGGCGAAATCCTCGTTGACGGTTCCGATGAAGGTCTCTTCAGGGTCCAGGATCACGTCAAAGTCCGCCGTGTCGGGAATCGCTCCCCCATTGGTCAACGCCGTCAAACGGGCGCCCTTGCGCGCTCGCAACCTGTGATTGACGGCGTCGTGATGCAGATAAGCGTTCCTGCGGCCGAGTCGGGTGGTATATCCTTCGGAGAGCATGCGAATGGCGTCATCGAACTCTTCCCTGGACAGTTCGCGGTAAGGGAAAGCCCTCCGCACAAGGTTAAACAGCCCCTCTTCGGTCCATTCTTCACACGCGACCGCCGCGACTATTTGCTGGGCGAGAATGTCGAGAGGTTTCTCTGGAATAACCAGATGGTCGAGTTCACCGCGCCGGGCAGCGTCAATCAATGCGGCGCATTCGACGAGCTCGTCCCGGCTGGTTGGGAACAATCTGCCCTTCGGAAACCCGCCGACTGAATGGCCCGATCTGCCGACGCGTTGGAGCAAAGTGGCTATTGATCGAGTAGAGCCCAACTGGCATACGAGATCGACGGCGCCGATGTCGATCCCCAGTTCGAGCGACGCGGTGGCCACCAGAGCCCGCAATTCGCCGGCCTTCAAGCGTTGTTCGGCCATAAAACGGCGGTCGCGCGACAAGCTCCCGTGATGTGATGTGATGTTCTCTTCGCCTATGCGCTCGGCCAAATGGCGAGCCACTCTTTCTGCCATGCGCCGGGTGTTGACGAACACGAGCGTGGTTCGGTGTTCGTTTATTAACTCGGCGAGCCGGTCATACACTTCACCCCACACCTCACCCGACATTACCGCTTCCAGGGGCGATCTCGGTAATTCAATGGCAAGATCGATCTTTCTGATATGGCCGACGTCAATGATGGCGCATTCAGTCTTGTGAGCCGTGTTATTGGCGCCGACCAAAAAGGCGGCTACCTGTTCTATCGGCCGTTGCGTCGCCGAAAGACCTATGCGCACCAGCGGCCCCTCGACAAGCTGCTCCAGCCTTTCAACAGAGAGAGAAAGATGTGAGCCTCGCTTGTCTCGGACGAGCGCATGGATTTCATCCACGATCAGAGTTCTGGTTGTGCGGAGCATCGCGCGGCCGCCTTCACTGGTAAGCAACAAATAGAGCGATTCGGGAGTAGTGACAATTATGTGAGGCGGGCGGCGCGTCATCTTTGCGCGTTCTGTCGCTGGGGTATCGCCGGTTCGCACCAGGGTCCGAATTTCAAACTCCGGGAACCCCATCGCCCGAAGCTCCGACTGTATTCCCTCCAAAGGCTGTTGCAGGTTGCGCTGGATGTCATTGCTTAAGGCTTTCAGGGGCGATACGTAGACCACTTGAGTGGCGTCTTCAAGTTTCCCGCAGGTCCCCTGACGCACAAGGTCATCAATCGCCGCCAGAAAAGCCGACAGCGTCTTGCCAGAGCCTGTGGGCGCGGCGATCAATGTGTGCCTGCGATCCTTGATGGCAGGCCAGGCCTTGGCCTGCGGCTCGGTAGGCTGCGCAAATTGCTTGATGAACCAATTTGCAACGGCCGGATGAAATCGATCTAAAACCATAACGAATCCATCTCCATTCGCCATCTTCTCTGGTTTGGTTAAAATCCGTTTTCCAACATCAAATATATCTTCCAAGTCTACTACCAAAAGCCCGGTGAAAGGCTAATGCGGAAAACATTTGTAACTGTTCAGCCGCGTAGCGACGTTTGAATATAGGCAGGCAATAAATGACCTGCGTATACCCGAGACGGTCACTCCGTGACGAAGAGGGCCGCAGCAGTCACAAAACTTTTAAAGAGGATCATGACCATGAAACGCTACCTGACGGCTATCATTGTCTTATGGACCAGTTCATACATCAACGCCGGAACCGCGCCCGTTCAAGAGCCAGTTGACCGCGAGATGATTGCCAAGATTCGGGACGAGGGGCTGAATCGCTCGCAGGCGCTGGAGACCTTCACCCACTTCACCGAAGTGATCGGCCCCCGTTTGACGGCCACACCCGCTTACAAAAACGCCGCCGAGTGGGCGCGGGATAAGCTGAAGGAGTGGGGACTCGAAAACCCGCATCTGGAAGCCTGGGAATTTGGACGCGGCTGGGCGCTGGATAAATTCACGGTAGAGATGATCGAGCCGCGCTATATGCCCTTGATCGGGTACCCAGAAGCCTGGTCGCCGTCGACGTCTGGAGAACTCCTCGCCGCGCCCGTCTTTTTAGGAGACAAGTCGGTGGACGCGATCGAACAACTGCGCAGCAAGATCAAAGGCGCGATTGTGCTGAGCCAACCGATTCAAACCGTCTTCGAACGTGAAGATCGCCCGCAGCCGACACTCTCCGACAAGCCGGTCGCCATCGGGCAGCCGCGTCCCGCGGGCGGAACACCTCCGCCAGCCAATGCGCGAGACCTGGCGCGGATCATACGAGAAGCTGGCGCTGGCGTGACGCTGAGGCCGAATCGCGGCGAGCACGGCACTCTCTTCGTGCTCGGCCGAGACAGCGGCGAAGGCGCTACGCCGAGCGTCGTGCTGAGCGCTGAACACTACAACATGATCGCGCGCATGATTCAGCTCGGACTGCCGGTCAAGCTGCGCGTGAATGTTCAAACACGCTTCCTGACGGATGATAAGAACGGCTATAACGTGATAGCCGAATTGCCCGGCGTTGATCCTGCGCTGCGCGATGAAGTCGTGATGATCGGCGGGCATCTGGATTCCTGGCATTCCGCGACCGGCGCGACCGACAACGCCGACGGCGCGGCGGTCGTGATGGAGGCGATGCGGATATTGAAAGCCATCGGCGCGCGTCCGAAGCGCACAATCCGCATGGCGCTATGGGGCGGCGAAGAAGAAGGATTGCTAGGCTCGCAAAAATATGTCGAGCGTTATTTGAAGGGCGACGCCAACCGGGCCGCGCGCGAAAAGTTTTCCGTCTATTTCAACATCGATCCAGGCGCAGGGCCGATCTATGGCTTCTATCTGGAAAACGACGAGGCTGTGAAGCCGATCTTCGACGCATGGCTGGAACCGTTCCGCGATCTGGACGCGCGGCGCAACATCATCCAGGGCATCGGCAATACAGATCACTTGAGTTTCACCCGCGCTGGCATGCCCGGCTTCAACCCGGTTCAGGAATACGCGAACTATGATGTCCGCACACATCATACCAATATGGACACCTACGAACGGGTACGCGAAGCCGATCTGCGGCAGGCCGCGGTCGTAATGGCTTCGTTCGCCTACCATGCCTCGGCGCGCCAGGAGAAGATTCCTATGGCGAAGAGTAAATCCGATTGAGGGGCGATTGGCCCATTACAGCATTTTCGACACTTGTATTCAGGAACCGCTTGCTTACGCGCGCGGTACAGTACCGCGACCGTGAGGGAGCGGCTGAACATGCATGCCGAAATGCCATTAGTTGATAAAGTTCTCAACGTAATGAATGCTTACGGAGTGATATGCGTAAAGGCGCCATAACAACCATTTATCTTCTCATTCTCATTCATCCCGCATATGCTCAAAGGAGGTCGTCGGCGCCTCCCGCGTTTATTTTCGGTACGTGGAGAATCTTCAAATTCGAAGAGGTAGGAGGACATGGTTCGGAAAAACCTGAACTGGCGAAGGAAGAGATAGGAAGAAAGGTGAGATTCGGGAGGAACTCTTATAGCTTTGACGGCAACTTTCTATTTTTTGAATCAAAGCCATGCTCTCAGGTGAGATACACTTTTGAGGTAGATAGATTTGAAGAATACGTCCAAAGAGAGAAAGGGACTCCATATTCTTATGGGTTGGAGGGGGCAAAGGAGAATCAAACTCAAAGTGTTGTTGTGTCCTGCGGAGGTCGCCCCATGTATTACTTTGAATTAGCCAAAGGGAATCAACTCGCTATTTACTACGACGGCTGGTTTTTCTTTTTGGAAAAGATGAATGGCTGACACACCCGGGTTGAGTTGTCTGAACCTGGGGCCTGTTACCTTTTGTTGTCGCCTATCGGCCTTTGCGCCGTAGCGCGCGCAACCATACAAGAATCGATCAATTGAACTGTTTTGGGAGGTGTTATGCGCACTCTGCTTGCAATCTTGTGTTGCATTGTTTCCGTCACGCCAAGATTGGCGCAAGACAACGCCGGCCGCTCTGGCGAGGCGGCGATTCGCGAGCTCGTGAGAAAATACGTTGACGCGCGTGAGCGGATTGACCCGAAGGCCGCTGAGGAATTGTTCACTAGCGACGCCGACCAGCTCGTGTCGTCAGGCGAATGGCGGAGGGGGCGCGACGAGGTGGTTCGCGGCGCGATGGCGAGTTCGAGAAGCACGGGAGGGAAGCGGACTATTACCGTGGAGTCCGTGCGGATGGTGACGCCCGATGTGGCGATTGCCGACGGTCGTTACGAACTGACCGGCCTCGCCGGAGGCGCGACCCGTAGTATGTGGACGACGTTTGTGCTGAAACGAACTGAGAAGGGATGGCGCATCTCCGCGATTCGCAACATGCTGCCCGCCGCGCCGGCGCCGGCGCGGTGAGCCGAAAATGAGCAGCGCGCAAGCGATAATCGCCCAACGCAAATACAGCGACATCGGGAGCCACTGCCTCCGATCAATGCGCCGTCAGCCGAGACTGCACGCTGGAAGCGATGCGTACCCAGGTCGCTTCCGATCTATGCGCTTCAATCCCGAATCGCACGCCACAAGAACTCAATACAAAAAATATTATTTCGAATGATGACTTATGTCATTGAACGGCCGGTCTCCCGCCTTTAGAGTTCCATCGTAAATGGCGGGCGATGGCCGTAGGGTATTGATGCTTCGGGCGTTGAGTTTTTCCGGGTGATTGCTGAAGCAAATTACCCCCTTGAGGCTTTCGAGAAGCAAATGGAGAGCATATGAAACGGCTGTGGATTGTCTTCATCGCAATCTTTGTGTTTTCGTTCACGGTGTTGGGATGGGTCGGCGCGGAGATTTTCAAGCAGGCGCCGCCGATCCCTAAAGAAGTGGTGACGACTGATGGGAGGACGGTAATCGCCGAGGGCGATATTTCCGACGGGCAGAACGTCTGGCAGGCTATGGGGGGAATGCAGGTGGGCTCCATCTGGGGGCATGGCAGTTATGTGGCGCCGGACTGGACAGCCGATTACCTGCACCGCGAAGCGTTGTACATTCTGGAGAAATGGGCGAAGGCCGAATTCACGAAAGATTACGACGCGCTCAACTCCGAACAACAGGCTGTATTGCGCCAGCGATTGCAGGATACGCTGCGCAGGAACAACTATGACACGCAAACCGGCAGGCTCACGATCGAACCCGTCCGCGCCGAAGTCTTCGAAGAGAATCTCAAACATTACACCGACGTCTTTACCAATGGCTCCAGGAACTACGCCATCCAGCGTAACGCGCAATCCGATCCGGCGAAACTTCGCCAATTGAATAGCTTTTTTTTCTGGACGTCCTGGGCGTCGGTCACTAACCGCCCGAATCAAAGGATCTCTTATACCAGCAATTTTCCTTCCGAGCCGCTGGTGGCCAATGTCCCAACCAGCAGCGCCGTCGTCTGGACGGGCGTCAGCGTGATTATGCTGCTGTCCGGCATCGGCGCGATGGTCTGGCTTTTGGCCGGGCGGGAGAAAGAAGAGAAGCGCGATGTTCCCACGAGCGACCCGCTGATCGGGATGACGCTGACGCCTTCGCAGGAAGCGACCGTCAAATATTTCCTGCTGGTGACGTTGCTCTTCCTGTTACAAATTGTAATGGGCGTGCTGACGGCGCATTACGGCGTCGAAGGCGGCGGGTTTTATGGCTTTCCGCTGGCCGACTATCTGCCCTATGCCGTGACGCGCACCTGGCACACGCAACTGGGCATTTTCTGGATCGCGACGGCCTGGCTGGCTTCGGGACTCTTCATCGGCCCGATCATTTGTGGCTACGAACCGAAACGCCAGAAGCTGGGCGTGGACGCGCTGTTCGTCGCGCTGCTGGTCGTGGCGCTGGGCTCGATGGCGGGACAGTGGCTGAGCATCGCGCACAAGTTGACTGGCGCGGCCTCGTTTTACTTCGGGCATCAAGGCTACGAATACATTGATCTGGGGCGCGTCTGGCAGGCGGCCTTGTTCATCGGCCTTTTGCTGTGGCTCTTCCTGGTGGCGCGGACGGCGATCCCGCCGCTGCGGAACAATAACGGCCAGAAATCGCTGCTGGTCCTTTACCTGATCACGACGGCGTGCATTGCGCTGTTTTACAGCCCCGGGTTGTTCTGGGGGATGAAATCGCACCTTTCTGTCGTCGAGTATTGGCGCTGGTGGGTAGTGCATTTGTGGGTGGAAGGATTCTTCGAGGTTTTCGCCACGGTGGTGATTGCGTTCCTGTTCGCGCGGCTGGGCGCTGTTAACGCAGAACGAGCGGCGCAGGCGGCCTTGCTGTCGGGCGCCGTTTATCTCTCCGGCGGCATCATCGGCACGCTGCACCATCTTTACTTCGCAGGGACGCCGACCGTGGCGTTGGCGTTCGGCGCCGTTTTCAGCGCGCTGGAGATCGTTCCGCTGACCCTGGTCGGTTTCGAGGCATGGGACAACATCAAGCACACGCGGGCGCGCAACTGGCTGCGACAATACAAGTGGGTGGTCTACTTTTTCGTGGCAGTCGCCTTCTGGAACCTGGTCGGCGCGGGCATCTTCGGATTTATGATCAACCCGCCGATCGCGCTTTACTATATGCAGGGATTGAACACGACCGCCGTCCACGCGCACGGGGCGCTTTACGGCGTGTATGGCACACTGGGGCTTGCGCTGACGCTCTTCTGCCTGCGCGCGATGAAGCCGGAGGCGCTTTGGAAAGAAGGGCCGATTAAGTTCGCCTTCTGGGCGATCAATGTCGGCATGCTGATGGAGATTGCGCTGAGCCTTCTGCCGATCGGTTTATTGCAAACCTACCAATCGGTCGCCGTCGGGTACTGGTCGGCGCGCAGCCCCGAATTCATGCAAACCGGCGTAATGCAGTCGCTGCGGTGGATGCGCATCGTCGGCGACATGGTTTTCGCATTCGGCGCGGCATCCTTTGTCTACTTCGCCCTCGATCTCATCTTCAGAAGACCGAAGGCGCCAGAAGTCGTTATCACGACGACGCCCGAAACGGCATAGTTCTACAATGGCGATCAATGTCGCGCCTTTCTTCAGAACGATCATGGCTCTTCTCATGCGTCTGTCGGTGAAACCTGGCTCATCCCGTCTTGACGCCGCCTGGCATAATCCTTGCCGTTCAGAATACATTAGATAACGCAGGTCAGCGGATGTAATAGTCATCGGAGCGGGCGTGGCTGGACTCTCCGCCACGCGGGCGCTTTCGGAAGGCGGCGCTTGAACATTCGAGTTGAAACCGCTATAGGGCGATGGTGGATAAATCGAAAGGGCCTCAAGCATGGGCGTTGTGCCGGTACAACAGGACCTGAACCTTTTCGAGCGTGACCAACCCCTCTTGTACCATTTCGTCAATTACCGGGAGAAAAGAGTTTATCTTTTCCAGGCTATCGACTATCTCGACTATGACAGGCAGGTCTTCAGAGAGTCGAAGAATTTTCGCGGTGTGAATGCGGCTGGCCGCCCCATATCCCATCAAACCGCGGAGCATTGTCGCCCCCGCAAGTCCCATCTCGCGGGCTTTGAGAATCAGCGCCTCATACAATGGCTTTCCTTCCCATCGGTCAGATTCGCCAATGAAAATACGCAATAACTGGCCCTCTTCTGAAATCTTCATAAAAAACTCCTTTAGAAAAGTTGCGCCAATCTCACGCCCATCCATACCGCCACCATGCCTAGCAACACGCTGCCGAATGCATTGACAAGCGCCAGCCACATTTCGCCATGCCGCAGGAGCGAGAATGTCTCAAACGAGAAGCTGGAAAAAGTGGTGTACCCACCCAATACTCCGGTCAAAAGAGCCGCGCGCACGGTCGGAGAAACGAGCAATCGCGTCTCAAACAATTCGGCGAGAACCCCTATGATAAAACTTCCTGAGACATTGATGATCAAATTGGCGTAGGGGAAAGAGGGCTTCTCAATGACTGAGTACACAAACGTTGAGAGCCAATATCGGCAGCCTGTGCCAAGCGCGCCACCGAGAAGCACGAGCAGGACTTTCGCAACATCCATATCTGCTGGTCTTATCCTCAGAATAAACAAAAAGAAAACTCCTACCAAGAATCCTTGCGGATCTAGTAGGAGTCATCAACTGCGTTCAAGCAGTGGTTACGGGGAACTCCATCCCCACCTTTTAAGAATGCAAGCCTATCTTACCAGAAATCGGTCATCAGTAGCGTCTGATCCTTAATAATTACACAATGTCCTTGTGCGCGCGCGCGGCGATCTTCCGTCGTTCGTTATCGACGAGGCGGAACAGCCGGAAGATGTCGGTCGTCGAATATAGCCTGATGCCAATACGGATAAATCGGCGTTGTTTGACTGACCGCGTCAAGTTTCGCGACCTGTTCGTCCGTCAGGCTCCACCCGACCGCATCGAGATTTTGTCTCAGCTGCGCCTCGTTACGCGCGCCGATGATCACATTTGCGACCGTCGGACGTTGCAACAGCCAGTTCAATGCGATTTGCGGAATGGTTTTTCCAGTCTCCTCCGACACTTCATCCAAAATATCGACGACTCTATAAAGCAATTCGTCGGGAACGGGCGGCGCCTTGTCAGCCGTCTGATGAAGCCTGCTCTCTTTGTGAAGCGGCTGATTGCGGCGGATTCTGCCCGTAAGCCGCCCCCAGCCCAGAGGACTCCAGACGATCGTCCCGACCTTTTGATCGATCGCCAGCGGCATCAGCTCCCATTCGTATTCGCGCCCGATCAGCGAGTAATAAGCCTGATGCGCCACGTAACGCGACCAGCCGTATTTTTCCGAAACGGCGAGCGACTTCATCAAGTGCCAGCCGGAGAAATTGGAGCAGGCGAGATATCGCGCCTTGCCGCTTTGAACCAATTCATCGAGAGCCCGCATGGTTTCCTCGACCGGAGTCAGGCCGTCGAACCCATGCATCGTATAGATGTCTATGTAGTCCGTATTGAGCCTACGCAGACTGGCTTCACAAGCGCGGATCAGATGGTGGCGCGAAGAACCGACGTCATTTGCGCCTTCGCCCGTCCGAAAAAACGCCTTGGTCGAAATCAGAACTTTATCTCGCCGTCCCTTGATGGCCTTGCCGAGGATCTCTTCCGACAAGCCGTCAGAATAAACGTCCGCAGTGTCGAACAAATTGACGCCAGCTTCCAGACAGATGTCAATCAGCCGCCTCGCCTCGGCCACGTCGCTATCGCCCCAGGCGCGGAAGAATTCGTTTCCGCCCCCGAAAGTGGCCGCGCCGAAACTGAGTACGGGGACTTTTAAGCCTGAGCCGCCAAGTAATCTATATTCCACGTGATTTTCTCCTTCTCGAATTGATTCTCGTCTGAAACGTTGTAATTACCAGAGCAGGTCGGTCGGCGCCGCTCGCGCCAGAAACTAAAACTATTTTCCCGCTCCCTTGTTCGCTCATAGTTTTATCGCTGTTTTGATGCTGCTACATATATACAATAATCTATATATGTGCGCAATAAAAGCGAAATCATTTCTCAAGGCGGGAAACAAAGCTGGGAAAGCCCGGCTGGTTTTGGCATTACGGCCTAAGACGGCATTCAAACAAGCTGGAATTTTATAGTTGCAATCGACTCGGCAGATAGGTATGGTTGGGTTGCCTCAAAATTAGAAGGCCAACAACAAGCCGTCGTGGCAGAAACTGCCCGCCGGCTTTTGCATTTCCAGGGACATTCTTGGAGAAACGCTGTCCGCGCGCGTCGTGTCAATCGAAGCGCCACGGACGAAGAACAGTTTGCTCGCTAGCAAACCTCGGGTTGAGCTCTGTCCGGGGCCGTAAAGGAGAATCGTATATGAGTCAAGAAACGCAGCGACATGACATTGCTAAGAAAAGAGTGGTCTACCAGATGCCTGCCGAGCCTGCAGTGACAATCCGACGGGACGTAGAATACCGAAGCGCCGACGCCGGCGCGCTCACAATGGATATTTACCATCCTCCTGATTCGAAAAATGAAGCGAGGATACCCGCCGTGGTCTTTGTGAGCGGATATCCTGATCCGGGATTTCAGAAAATGATCGGTTGCAAGCTAATGGAGATGGAATCCTATATCTCGTGGGGACGATTAACGGCCGCCTCGGGGTTGGTGGCAATTACCTATACGACCGGTAAAGAACCGGCGACGGATATTCACGCGCTGCTTCAACACGTTCGACGGAACGCCGCCGAGTTGGGAATTGACGAGAACAGGATCGGCCTGTGGGCTTGCTCTGGCAATGTTCCGAATGCGTTATCGGTACTGATGCAAGAAGCCCATGAATATCTGAAGTGCGCGGTCCTGTGCTACGGATGCATGCTGGACCTCGATGGATTCAACCACATCGCCGAGGCGGCCAGGATGTGGGGGTGCGTCTACCCGTGCGCCGGGAAATCGGTCGAAGATCTTCCGTACGACATTCCTTTGTTTATTGCGAGAGCAGGTCGGGACGAAATGCCGCATCTGAACGAAACGCTCGACCGTTTTCTGGGCAAGGCGTTGAAGCGCAATCTCCCTATTACATTCGTTAATCACCCCGAGGCGCCGCACGCGTTTGACATCAATCATGATAGCGAGACCTCTCGCGAGATTATCAGGCAAATACTGGCGTTTATGCGGTTTCATCTCTTGACGTAGGTTCGTAGTCCGGCCTTTAGACGGAGGCGTTTGGCGTCGCGGAACGGATCTGCGTCTGACGATTCCGCCTAAAGGCGGGACTACGAACACCGGGACGAAGAGGGCCGCAGCAGTCACAAAACTCGAAGCCTGTTAGCGACATCACAGGTGGAGGCTCTACCGCGTGCGAGCGAGTCGCGATTTCTCGCGCAACTCTTTGTGGCGGAAGCAATGTACGAGGTGGTCATTGACCATACCGACGGCTTGCATGAACGCATAGCAGATGGTCGGGCCGACGAACTTGAAGCCGCGTCGCCGCAAGTCTTTGCTCAGCGCGTCCGCTTCCGCCGTCGAAGTAGGAACTTCCTTCCAAGACCTCCACTTGTTCTGTATCTGCTTACCGCGGACGAATTCCCAAACGTACGCGTCGAAACTGCCGAACTCCTTCTGTATGTCGAGGAATAACCGGGCATTCTGTACGGCGGCTTCGATTTTCAGCCGGTTGCGAATTATGCCGGGATTTGCAAGGAGCTCACGGACTTTCGCCTGTTTGTATGAAGCGACTGCAGAAACTTCGAAATTATCAAATGCGGCGCGGTAGTTGTCTCGCTTCCTGAGAATAGTCTCCCAGCTTAGCCCCGCTTGCATGCCCTCCAGGATGAGAAATTCGAAGAGGTCATGATCGCTATGAACGGGCACGCCCCATTCACGATCGTGATAAGCAATATAGAGTTCGTTCTTGGCCCATTCACAACGACGCATTGTCTTCTCCTTGGGCGAATGTCATTGAATGCGATTATCCTAGCATCATTGACTGAAAATTTGACCGGCCCCGTGGATCGTTGACAATTTTGCTCCGTTGACAAAGATAAACAGAGGCTGCGCCAAACTTAGATGGAGGATGATGTGAACTGGCATACTCAGCTTCGGACTCATGGCTACGCGCATTTCCCCGGGCTTACCCCGGCCTCGCTTACACTGGCGGCCCGCGAGGCGATTGATCGGGATCTGCGCGATAACTATGATTCGGAGCGCCAATTGGAATACGACAATCGGTCATACTGCCCCGGTCTCTTAGGCTCTCCGCCCATTATGGATCTTCTCTTAAGGTCTCCGATCATCAAGATCGTTGATGAGGCTCTCGGTCTCGGCGACGTCGAATGGACCCAAGGGCAGATCGCAATCCGCCGTTCTCGCAATTTCCCCAGGGAGATTCCGCCAGAACCCCATATCGACGGGTTTGCCAGTGGCCTAAACGGTCTCGAAGATGGAAAGATCTATAGTCATACTGCGCTGGTCGGCGTATTTCTTACGCCTGTTTTGCGACCGTTTGCTGGGAACTTTACAGTGTGGCCGGGCTCACACTATGTCTATGAAAGCTACTTTCGCGCGCGAGGGGCCCGAGCGATGAGAGAGCCGATGCCTGCTCCAGAGATTGGGCAGCCAGTTCAGCTCACCTGCGGGGTCGGTGACGTAGTGTTCTGCCATTATCTTCTGGGGCACTCGGCAGCGGTCAACACTGCGGAGATCGACCGGGTAGCAGTCTACTTCCGCATCTGGCTCCGCGATCTGGGGGAGCGTAGGTGGGAGTGCCTGACGAATATCTGGGAGGGATGGAAGATCTAAAGACTGAGCTACTGTTGAAACAGTTGTTTGCATTACGAGGCGTAATATATGTCGATCATCTTTAACAAACTCAACCTGAAGAGCCAAACGGAAATCCTTGTCCTGAACGCGCCCGAAAGCTTCGAGCCGGAACTCTCGGCGCTCAATAACATTACAATCCGGCGTAATCCGGCGGACGTGAAAGAAATCGTCTTTTCACTGGCGTTTGTGACCAGGCAAAAGGAAGTGGACGCCATCGCCAAGACGGTCGCCCGGAAAGCGACTGGCGATGCGATAGTTTGGTTCGCTTACCCCAAAGGAACTTCAAAGAAATACAAATGCGATTTCAATCGCGATACCGGTTGGGCGGCTCTTGGCGCCGCGGGCTTCGAAGGCGTCAGGATGGTGGCCATCGACGAAGACTGGTCGGCGCTGCGCTTTCGGCGTGTAGAATTCATCCAGAACATGACACGGGATAAGAAGCGGTCCATCACTAAGCAAGGTAAGAAGAAAGTCGCGAAGAAGTAATTGTGGGTCAGGAGCTAACCCTCCCCGCACTGTTCCTGCCAACCGGCGATACTGGTTGTTAATTTACGAGTCGAACGGATCGAGGGCGCCAGCCGGCGAGCGAGCGAGCGAGGTCATCCCCACGAAACTCCCAGGCTCTCTCGCTCCTGGCCGCCGACGATGTGGCTTTCACATCGTTGAGCCCTCGAAAAAGCTCTGATCGCGCACAATTCCAGCGTAAACTCCACGACAGCCGTCCGCTGGATTTGGAAGACGCCGCCTCTGCGGAATGTCCGACGGAACCCGGTCATCTTGGCTTCACTATACTTCTGCGCTGACGAAATTTAATGCAGCGTAAATCAGGCTTGTAAAGTCGCCTTTAGCCTGGTTTCAATAACCCATTAAATTAGCTCTGAGCGCCACGGCGCAGGATTGATAAAGTATCGAGGGAGGGCCGGCGTTCACGTCTATGCGTAGGCGCGCCAAGATTTCAGAAGAGCTTTACAAAGACATAACCACTCTTCTCGCAATAAACCGTATACTCACGACGCCATAAATATTAATCAGACAATGGGAAAACAACTATGACCCTCTTTGACGGCTCGGTGGAATGGGGAACGCTGGCGCTGCTTTTTGTCTGTCTCGCTATTGCGCTCAGCTTCGAGTTCGTAAACGGGTTTCACGATACGGCTAACGCGGTCGCGACCGTCATCTACACCAAATCACTGAAACCTTGGATGGCGGTGATCTGGTCAGGATCGATGAATTTCCTCGGCGTATTGCTGGGCGGAGCTGCGGTCGCCTTCAGCATCGTGCATCTGCTGCCGGTGGATTTGTTGATCAACATCGGCAAGAAAGCCGGGCTGCTGATGGTGCTATCACTGCTCATCACGGCCATCGCCTGGAACTTTGGGACTTGGTATTTCGGCTTGCCCGCTTCGAGTTCGCATGCGCTGATCGGTTCGATCTTGGGCGTCGGTTTGGCCAGTTCTCTCTTTTCAGGGCACGGGTTTGGCAGTGGCGTGAATTGGACGAAAGCGCATCAGGTTGGGTTGTCGTTGTTGGTTTCTCCGCTGGTCGGATTCCTGCTGGCCGGAGGATTACTGCTCTTGACCAAAGAGTTGCTGAAAAACCGCAGCCTTTATGACGAGCCGAAAGGCGATCAGCCGCCGCCAATGTGGATCCGCGCCATCCTCTTTCTCACCTGTACTGGGGTGAGCTTCGCCCATGGGTCGAACGATGGGCAGAAGGGCGTCGGCCTGATTATGCTGATCCTGATCGGCATCCTCCCGACGCATTACGCGATCAATACGAACTTTGACCCAGCCGAGGCCGGTAAAGCTCTGGCTGGCGTTCAACAAGTTCAGACGGTCCTCGCCCGGTCCGGCGGAGATGAGGCGCGCGGAATGACAGAGGATTTAGCGCAAATTCGCGCGGTCTTGAGCGACGCCGCCGGATTGAAAGGCCTGTCTCCGCAATCGCGGATTGACCTGCGCAATCGCGTCCTGCGCGTGGACGACCGACTGGGAGAATACGAGAAAGCCCGAGCCACATTACTGTCGCCCGCAGACATAGACGCGCTCGATCAGTTACGTTCACAGATGCGCGGCGTGGTTGATTTCGTAGCGCCCTGGGTGATCGTGGCGGTGGCGATCGCTTTGGGGATCGGCACAACCGTCGGCTGGAAGCGCGTGGTCATCACGGTCGGCGAGAAAATTGGCAAGGCGCATCTGAGTTACGCGCAAGGCGCGTCCGCAGAACTCGTGGCGATGACCACCATCGCCGCCGGCGACATTTTCGGATTACCCATCAGTACCACCCACGTCCTCTCTTCCGGCGTGGCGGGGACGATGGCGGCGAATTTGTCCGGCCTTCAGATTCGGACCATCCGAAATATAGCGCTGGCCTGGGTACTTACGTTGCCGATCACAATGTTATTCGCCGGGGCGCTCTTCGCAGGTACGGCGCGGGGCGCGCTCAAGGAGATCGGCGCCCACCCTACCGCGCCGCCGCGGCCGGAGCGGGTGCTCCCCAAACTGGAATAAGCGGTGAGGTAAAAGTTTTACGGAAAATTTCATTTTCCATCTGTCATTTGTCAGTTGATATTTTTCATTGTCCGGAAATCGCGGAATGTTCATGGGGCATTAACTGATCTGCCTTCCGGCAATGACAAATGGAAAATGAAAAGCGAATACGCCCCGGAATTTTTCCCTGCGCGCTTAACACTCCTTTCACCCGGATGGAGAGACACAATGAAACATATTCGGTTACGTTCCGTTTCGTTCGGGATGTTGGCCAGTCTTCTTTGCGGCGCTACGACCATTTTGTTCGGCTGCTTCTGGTTCCTTTCCGCAGCGAGTCAGGATGTTAAGATCGCCAATCAACCCGCCTCGGAAGGCCGCCCCGTAACGCCCGCTGGAATGCTGTTGTCGGACGCGACGACCAGCCAGCCAGCCGTGGCTCCGCTCACAGTGGATTTCGTCCGCTCGCCCGACAAGGATGGCCCGGACGGCAAAGGCCGCTATCTGATCGCGGTCAATAGCGGATTCGGTCTGCAATTCAACGCTAAGACCAATCAGGGCCAGCAATCGCTGGCGGTCATTGATCTGATTGCGAAGCCCGCGCCCGTCGTGATTCAGAACGTCTATTTCCCCACGCCACAGAGCGCCAACGTCGGTGTGGCGCTCGCCGCCCGACCCGAACAGGACGGCAGCCACCTGCTATATGTCTCCGGCGGCGTAGAGAACAAAATCTGGATCTTCCGGTTCACCCCTGGCGCGCGCGCGCCAATCACGCCAGCCTCGTCGGGGCCGAATACTCGCGTCGAAGCGCCGTTCATTGACGTGAGCGGCTTTGCCACGCAAGCGCCAACACCACGATACAACGAAAATTTCGCGCCCGTTTACCCGACCGGTCTGGCGCTTAGTCCAGATGGCGAGACGCTTTTTGTCGCCAACAATCTCGGCGACAGCCTGGGCATCATCCGCAACGCTCGCGGGATGCGCGAACTTGTCCGTGTCGATTTGCGGCGCGACAACACATTGCAGCCCATTTATCCATACGGCGTCTCGGTCTTGCCCGCGCGGGACGGCAAAACGGCAAAAGTGTACGTCTCTTGCTGGAATGACGCGGCGCTGGCGGTGATCGACCCGGACAATCCGAACAATTCGGGGAAGCCTGTCAGGCGCATTGAGGTAGATCGCCATCCGACGGCAATGATCTTTAACGCGGCGAAGACGCGCATGTACGTCGTCAACTCGAACGCCGACAGCGTCTCGGTAATTGACACGGCGGCTGACAGGGAGATTGAACGCGTCAACGTGCGGCTCGCCGAGAGAGCCTTGCCGGGCGGTAGCCCCGAAAGCCTCGCGCTCGGCGCGGACGAGAAGACGCTTTTTGTCGCCAACGCGCACAGCAACGCCGTCGCCGTCGTTGCGCTCGCGCAGAGTGGCGAGGAGAAATCCAAGCTGAACGGTTTTATTCCGACGGGCCAATATCCGGCGGCGATCGCCGTCATGGGGCAAAGTCTCCTGGTCGGGAACGGCAAAGGCACTGGCGTGGAAAACTCATCCGTGGTCGTCAATAACTCGGGCCGCGCGCCCAACGCGCCGAACGACCGCTTCCCGGCGGGGACCGGGCAGGGCGGGCAATACAGCGGCTCGCTGATTTCGGGCAATCTGATCCTGATTGCCATACCCGATGAGCGACAGTTGTATAGCTTCACGCAACAAGTATTGCGGAATAACGGCTTGATCGGCGATGCGCCATCCAGGCTGTTCACCGGCGCGAATCCTATCAAGCATGTCATATACATCATCAAAGAGAATCGCACCTACGACCAGGTCTTCGGCGACGTCGGCCAGTCCGGCGACGGCTCAAAGGCCGACGGCGACCTGAGCCTCGCGATCTTCGGCGCGGGCGAAGCGGCGCGTTCGCCGGGCGGCGTGGCGCAAAACGTCACGCCGAATCACCGCGCGCTGGCGCAACGCTTCGGATTAATGGATCGTTTTTTTGTCAATTCGGAGGCGAGCGCCGACGGACACAACTGGTCAACGGCGGCCTTCTCGACCGATTACGTCGACAAAGCGTACCGCTGGGAGTACAGCGGGCGTGGCCGCACTTACGATTACGAAGGATTCAATCGTTTACCTAATCTCGACCCCGTTGACGGCCTGCCGTCGTTCTTCGCCAAGCCGGTGACGGCGGACGAGGTGATCACATTTCAGAAACGCTTTGCGCCGGACATCAACGGCGCGCGAGACGTGGCCGAGCCGGAGACGTTGTATTTATGGGACGCCGCGAAGCGCGCGGGCCTGCGTTACCGTCTCTACGGAGAATTCACGCCGACGCTCTCCGAGGCCGATCTCAAAGCGATCAACGCCAACCGCCCGAAACCATATCCCGACCTCACGCCGACTGTCCGAGCCTTCGCCACCAAACGCTCCATTGAAGGCCATTTCAGCGCGACCTTCCGCAACTTCGATATGAACACGCCCGACTCGATGACAACCGATTCCTATCGCGCGTTCAGAGAGTCGCAAGGCCATGTTGACCCGGTCATTACGAACAATCACGTCGACGCGCGTTTTCGCGGCTATTCGCGGCTGGGCGATTGGCTGGATGAGTTCCGCGGTTATGTGTCGGACCTCGAGGCCGGCAGGCCGGACCGCATGCCGAGCCTCGCGATCATGCGTTTCCCGAATGATCACACTGAGGGGATGCGAACCGGACATCCGACGCCGCAATTTTTCGTGGCCGAGAACGATTACGCCATCGGCAAACTGGTTGAAGCCGTTTCGCGCAGCCCCTACTGGAGGGACACGGCGATCTTCATTCTCGAAGACGATTCGCAGGACGGCCCCGACCACGTGGACATGCACCGCTCGCCCGCCCTCGTCATCAGCGCATATAACAGGCCTGGCGCGTTGATCCACGAATACCACAATACGGTTAGCCTGATTCGCACCATGGAAATTCTGCTCGGATTGCCGCCGATGAATCAACTCGACGCCGCGGCCGCCCCGATCGAGGTCTTCCGCGACGAAGCCGACCTGCGCCCCTATCAAACCGTGGCGCCGGACGTCGCCTTGGACAACCTGATTGTAGCTCCGGCCCGCGACGCGCGGACGGCTTATTGGATGAAGCGCACGCTGGAACAGAATCTCGCCAAACCTGATCAAGCCGATGCGGACACGCTCAATCGCATCATCTGGTTTTCGGCGCGCGGCGACAGTTATCCGGAACATCGCATCGCGCATCTGCCAGCGTTCGATCTTATGCTGGTTGGCTTACGGCGGGGAGAAGACGAAAACGAAAAGGAAGAGCGTGTGGAGCGGCGGCGTGGCGCTCAGTCGCGGAGCGCTTCTGTGGCGCGGCGCCAGCCCGCAAAGTAGGGAGCGGCTTAAATCAATCCCGCTTTTTCACTCGCAGATCTTTTTCCATGATAAAGACTACGACGCGACAATTAGACGCCAAGCGCTTTCGCCTGATCGGCGCGTTGCCGATCATCATCTTCATTGCGCGATTGATCCAATACATTCAGGTCGGGTCGCCGGACTGGATCGTCGCAAGCTGCCACATCTCCAATTTGATGCTGGGAGTCGGTATGATCTTCGGGGCGCCACTGCTGATACGCGTGGCGACTATCTGGCTGATAATTGGTGTCCCAATGTGGATCATTGACGCCGTCGTGACTCGTGAGTTGTGGTGGTCGTCAATCTATTCGCATGTGGGCGGCTTCCTGATTGGCCTCTACGCCATCGGCAAAGCGCGGGCGACGGGCAGAAGTTGGCTGCCAGCGCTGATCTGGTTTGTCCTT
>DASTMP010000125.1:0-2803 GCA_035714085.1 Blastocatellia bacterium | reverse complement strand
GGTTGCCATCACAGCTTGTATGCGCAAGCTCCTGACGATCCTCAATGCGATGGTCAGGGATAATGAGGCTTGGCATCCACATGCCAAGCAACTTTCTGCTTGACTTTCATCACAGTTGCTTCGTGGTTGATTTTCATTTTTGGGACCGCGACTTCCCACAAACGAACACTTCTTGCAGAGTGAGATTCGCGTTGATTTTCGTAAACGCGCGGCCGCCAATCTGTTGCGGATGCGACGACTGCGGCGCCGCGATTGCAGATCAAAAAATCAAGCCTTGGTATCTCCATTGCGCTTTCGCTTATCCAGTTAAATTCGGGAGTTGAATATGCAGACACTCTGGCAGGACCTGCGCTTCGGCGCGCGGATGTTGATGAAGAGGCCCGGCTTCACGCTGATTGCGGTTCTCACGCTCGCTCTGGGCATCGGCGCGAACGTGGCGATCTTCAGCGTCATCAATGCGGTGTTGATAAAGCCGTTGCCATACCTCAACGAGCCGCGACTGGTGTTCATTGAATCGGGCGATAAGCATTCCGATCCGCGGGAGTATTTCGGCGCGTCGCCCGCCGATTTTTGGGATTGGCGAGCGAATAGCCAAACTTTTCAGCAAATCGCCGCTTACGCTCCCAGCGAGGGGTTCAAACTGACCGGTGTCGAGCGCCCTGAGATATTCGCCAGTTCGCGTGTTTCTACCAATTACTTTCAGGTCTTTGGCGCGAAGCCGCTGCTGGGCCGCGCATTTCTACCTGAGGATGAACTGGTGGCGCCATCGCCGCCGGTCCTGTTGAGTTACCGGTTATGGCAGCGGCGCTTCGGCGGCGATCCGGGCGTGGTCGGTCAAACGCTCGGCAATACGGGCGCGACAGTCATCGGCGTGATGCCGCCTGATTTCAAGTATCCGACTTACGCCGAATGCTGGACTCCGATCATGCGCGACGCCAATGAGACGAACGTCCGCGCCACTCGTTATTGGACCGCCTTCGGCTTGATCAAATCCGATCAGACATTGGAAAGCGCGCAGGCGGAACTCAAGGCCATGGCGAGCCGCCTGGAGGCGCAATATCCCGACTCCAACAAGAACATCACTGTAAACATCACGCCCGTCGTCGAACGGCGGACGCAGGGTCTTAAAGAGCGGTTGCTCATCCTTCTCGGGGCGGTCGGTTGTGTGCTGCTCATAGGGTGCGCCAACATCGCCAACCTGCTGCTGGCGCGCGGGAGCGGGCGGCGGAGGGAGATGGCGATCCGCCTGGCGCTCGGCGCTCCACGCCGGCGGTTGCTGCGACAGTTGTTGATAGAAAGTTTGCTGCTCGCCGCGTTGGGAGGCGCCGCTGGATTACTGCTGGGGCAATGGGGATTGGATGGGCTGATGAAATTATTGCCTGACAGTTACAACGCTTACTACCACATTCAGGATCAGTTGCAGACCGGAATCGTCGATTGGACGGTTCTGTCGTTTACTCTTCTGATTTCGGCGCTGACCGGCGTCTTCTTCGGTCTCATTCCCGCGTGGCAGGCGTCGAATCCAGTTCTGAATGATGAATTGAAGGAAGGGGGCCGCAGCGCCGATGGGGCGCGCGGCCGGCGGTTACGTGGCGCGTTAGTGGTGGCCGAGATCGCGCTGGCGACGGTCTTGCTGGTAGGCGCCGGATTGCTCATCAACAGCTTCGCGCGGATGAGTCGCTCGGAACTCGGTTTCGACCCGCGCAATCTGTTCTCGATGAGTGTCCAGACGCGCGCTAAATTTCCTATCGTAGGCGGCGACGAGCAGCGCGCGCGGTTTGTCAGACAGGTATTCGATCAGGTCTCGCAGACTCCCGGCGTCGAATCGGCTGTGGTGACAAGCGGATGGATATTTCCCGGTCTGCATTTTGGCTTCAATATTGTAGGGCGCCCGTTGGCCGCGGACGCCGACGCGTTATATGAGACCATCAGCCCGAACTATTTCCGCGCGCTGCGAGCGCGGATGGTGGCCGGACGCGAATTCGATGATCGCGACGATACGCGCTCGCCAGCGGTGGCGATCGTCAACGAAACACTGGCGCGACGATATTTCGCGGGCGAAGACCCGCTCGGCAAACGCCTCTCGGTCGCCATGGGTCTCCAGCGCGCCACATTGGAGATCGTCGGCGTCGCCGCCAATATGAAACAAGGCGAATTGGGCGCGCCGGTCATTCCGCAAATTTACACGCCATATCTGCAACGCCCATGGTTCAGCAGCGCGGTCGTAGTACGCGCCGCGCACTCTGATCTTAGCGCGGTGAAGAACGACGCCCAACGCGCGATCTGGGCGGTCGATCGAGATCAGGCCTCGACCCAAATCCAAACCGCCGAAGAGGCGCTGAACAATTCATTGGCCGAACCGCGCCTTTACACTATTTTGCTCGGAGTCTTCGCCGTCCTGGCCTTAAGCCTGGCCTCAGTGGGAATCTACGGAGTGATGTCCTACACGGTCACCGAGCGCACGCGCGAAATTGGCGTCCGCATGGCGTTGGGCGCGCGAGGAAGCAACGTGCTCAAGCTGGTCATCGGGCAGGGAATGACGCTGGCTTTGATCGGCGTGACGATCGGTTCGGCGGGCGCCGTCGCGCTGACGCGCCTGATGTCTGGCTTACTGTTCGGCGTGAGCGCGACTGATCCAATGACGTTTGTCGTGATCGCGATCTTGCTGAGCTTTGTCGCGCTGCTGGCCTGCTACATCCCGGCGCGGCGAGCGGCGAAGGTCGATCCGATGGTCGCGTTGAGGTGGGAATAGACGGCGGATGGAGCATGTCCGGCGTGGGACGTTGATCGTCATTTCAGGCGC
>DASTMP010000124.1:0-1897 GCA_035714085.1 Blastocatellia bacterium | reverse complement strand
GTTTCTCGCAGCCGCGTCAGCCTGGCAGCGGGCGCGCTCCAGAGGAGGGGGCTGATTCATTACCTGCGCGGTCATATCAATATACTGAATCGGAGAGGGCTCGAAGACGCCGCCTGCGAATGCTATCAGGCGATCAGCCGGACTATCGGTTGTTTCCTACCGCCTGAAAATAGGTTAGCTCCTGACTAAGTCAGCTGCTAACAGAGTCAACCGCTGACCGACAAACTGTCGATCTTCGTATAGACTCACGCCGTCCGTTAAACGTCTACTTCAAAAGATTTGTAACTCATCAAGCGCGCCATCACCAACTCAGGCGCTGAGGTTCCTCGTCTCTATCGTACCCCCCTTACGCTACTGGCTTGCTCATCGGAGGAAGAGAGGAGGCCAAATGTTGCCCCGTAATTTTTCGAACGGAAAAGAGCGTTCATCCGGCGCGAGCCTGTTTCTCAGGCTGGCTCAGAGCGCGAGTATCGAAGAGGTGTTAGAAGATTTGAGGAAGATCGCGGCAGAGAAAGGTATCCATTTAAGCTATTCGGCCGGCAGATTCGGTGGATCGCTGTCATTATCGGGGAATAATGGCTTGTCGGCGTTGTCGCCTGACTCCGGCGGCAGCAATTTCTCTTTTCTCAAAATCGCGCTCACCGTCCGGTAATCCATCTGGAGCGCCTTGGCGACCTGGAATTCCCGACCCACTTCGTAAAAAGTTTCGATCACGTATCTCTTTTTGAGTTCAGAAATTGTTGGGCGGTCTTCAAGGGGAGTCGTATTCATCAGACTCAGGAGAAAGTCTCGTGTCAGATGGTTGGTACTGCGTTTTGGGACCTGAATATATTTCTGGACGTCTTCGGGAAAGACGCGTCTGCCGGCATAGGTGATGAGTTTGTTAATGACGCTTTCGAGTTCGCGCACGTTTCCGGGCCACGCGTAATGACGCAACACGTCCATCGCCTCCGGCGTGAGGATTGTGTCTTTGCCCGCGCGCCGGCAGAAGTGGGCGACGAGCAGCGGGACGTCTTCGATCCTATCTCGCAGAGGCGGAACGCGGAGTACTTCCCCCAGGCGGTAAAACAGGTCTTCGCGAAAGACGCCGTCTTTGATCGCCTTTTCAATGCTGCGATTGGAGGCGGCGATGATGCGGGCGCTAGCTTTAATCTCCTGGCTGGAGCCGACGCGCCGGAACGTCCCTTCTTGCAAGACGCGCAGCAGCTTGGCCTGGGTGGACTGTGAGGCTTCGGTGATTTCATCGAGAAAAAGCGTGCCGTTCGCCTCCTCCTCCCATAACCCCTTCTTCATCGCATGCGCGCCGGTGAATGCTCCCTACTCGTGCCCGAAAAGCTCGGATTCGAGCAGTCCCTCGACCATCGCCGCGCAGTTGATCGCGCGGAATTGCCCGGGGCGCTTGCTTAACTGATGAATCTGCCACGCCACGACCTCTTTGCTGGCGCCGGTCTCGCCCGTGATGAAGACCGGGATATTGTTGTGCGATTGCGCGACTTTGAAGATTTGGCGCATCAACTCCAGTATCGGGCGTGAGCCGCCGATCATGACTTTGGCAGCGCCATTCTTGGCCGGTTCGATGAAAAGCCCCGCAGCCTCATCATCGCTCGAAGTCTGCCGAAATTGGCGGCGGCCTTGATCGGCGATTTCCAGGAATTCGGAAGGCAGTAGTGGCCATCCGCGGTAATCGGTCGCGCCGTGTTCATAACAGAGCATCGCGTCGGCGGCCGATGGGGCCTCAGACAGAACCACGACTTGAGCGCATTCTGATTCAATATGGGGGCGAAGCCTTTCTATGACTTCGAGGGAGAGGTTGCAGTCGGACCTCTCCGAAATTAATGCCAGAGGCCAGACGCGCTCATCGGCCAGGCGCCAAACTCGTCAGCGTTTGGCGGTGGGA
>DASTMP010000123.1:0-13403 GCA_035714085.1 Blastocatellia bacterium | reverse complement strand
CTTTAGTCGGCCGGAATTCCGGCCGACTAAAGGCGGGACTCCATGCGTGTTTTCATTGTTTCAGGACATCGAAACGCGACATGAAGACCTCTCGGAAAATCAACCACGAAGAGGCGAAGAGCAGGAAGGTTTTTTCCGATCTTTCATCGTTTCCTTTATTTCTTCGTGGTTGATTTTCATTCTTCTCCGGATGTCATGACATGAACGACTCCTTTATCATTCTCTTTCTGTCCTCTTGGTCACTCAGTAGAAGGAAGAACACCGAACACGACGAAAATGTATTCGGCGGACACTACATATAAAAACGCGGCTTACGGTCGCCCGGTTACAGGCTATTATCGGTTGATCAGCAACTCCGTCAAGAGCTTGTCCAGCGCCGTCTGATCATGTATGAGGCCGTTGTGCGAATCGCAGAGGAGGGCCGTCCCGACGCGCGCCGAGCGCATTGCAGTCGGAACCGCCAGGGCCGGTTGCGCGTTGGGCGGGCGTCCGAAGAGGCTGTGGCGAGTGATCGTGCCGTCGCCGGAGGCGAACATCAAGTCCTTGGCCTTGCGCCTCGACCATTTATCGCCGCGAAACTCGGCGACGCTAAAGATCGTGCGCGGAAACACGCCTTTAAAGATAACAACGCCGTCGAGAGTGGGCAGGCATTCGCCGCCGATGAAAGAGAAACTCAGGTTTGGAGGCGGCGGGCATTCGACATCCAGCGCGTCATGAAACGCCGCTGACCGACGCAGGACCACTCGCAGAAAACGTTCGCGCTCCACCGCGCGCCGTAAACTTTCCGCCATCGCGGCGTCCGGCCCCAGTTTGTTCGCCAATCGTTCAAACTCTTCCCGGCGCGACTTCTCGTCAAAGGCCGCCGACCATCTGTAACGCCGCCAGGTCTCCACATCATAGAGATCTACAGGAATCTGGCTCAGAGCGGCGCTGAAAAACCGCGCGTTCTCCCTCGGCGGAAGGATTTGATAAATCGCGGGCACGGTGAAAGTCACGCGAGAGCTGACCCTCGCGAACGGCAGTCTACGTCCGAGATTGAATGGAAGATAGCCAAACGGCCTGGCGAAGGACAACGCCGAAAAGCCTTTCAGCAACACGCGAAGCGCGTTTATCGAACCCGCATTCGGCGGCGCGATCATGACGATCCTGTTCAGGTTCTGCGCCCCCGACCAATCGGGACAAGCGACTGGAGCGTCGAGGACGTCGCGCCCGCCATACATCGCGTAGTAGCGCGCCACCAGCCCGCCCATCGAATGGGTCACGATGTCGAAACGCAAGTCTGGCCGGCCCAGCCGCCGCTTGAGATCTTCAATCATACAACCGAGCGCCCGCGCCGATTCGACGATGTCGCGCCGCCAGTCGTAAGCGAAGAGATATATAGTATCGCAGTCGCCTCCGGGCGGCGGCGCGTCGAATCTGCCGCGCCTGTAACCGCCATGCCGTTCGAGAGCCTCAAGCATCGGCCCGTAGATGGATATTTCAGGAATCAGCGCGCTGACCTTGGCGTCTTCTACAACTTCCGTGGCCACGATCTCATCGGTATTTTGGGCTAAAACCGGCGACGATATAGGGAGCGCGACGGCGTCGGCGTCCACCCGCAGATCGGGCCATACTGTCTCTCCCGTGCGACGGTTGACCAGGCGCGAGCCGAGTATCCCTGGTATAAAGATGATCGGTGGTTTGCCCTTTTGGCGCGCGGCGGGCGGCGTGTAGATCTGCGGCAGGTTCGATCGGATCGCCGGCTTTTGGCAGCCTGTCAACGCCACGGCCGATGCGATTACCAACAGGATGACCGCCACGGGAAAGACGATCATCGGCGCAGACCGATTCGTTGTAGGCGGGGCAATCATGTCTAATCCGGTTCAAGACACCAGAAGAGAATTAAAGATCATCCCCCGTTTTGTCGGTACCGTAGCGCACCTTCAGATAACAAACATTGGCATGCATTGGCGAACATTGGCGAGTTTCGCGACTCGGGCTCCGCTCGGCGCTATCTTGCCTTGTCCATTAGCCTTTGCTACTATCGCCGCGCTTTTTACGCAATCGAAATCAAAGCAATCAAGAGTGGACAGACTGAAGTCTGCCCACCAATTCATGCTACGCAATCGTAACAATCAAGAGCGGGACAGAGTTTAGTCTGTCCGCCAATTCATGCTATGGACAGACTAAAGTCTGTCACACTCTGCAAAATAGGATCATGAAGTGCAAAAGCTGCGGTAATGAGCTGATTGGCGCCGCGATCATTTGCCGAGCGTGCAATCACAACAATGCGCTGCATATGCGACTCGCGTGGCGGCGACCCGAGCCGCGCCCCAACCAATCCGCGGGTTCTCCCCCAAGCGAGCCGCTAGCCGAACTTCCGACAATCGTTCAGCGAAAAGACACCGAAGTCAATCTGCTCCACTTCCCTTCCGCTTTGAATAGACGGGCTGAGGTCACGCCGACGCGGCAGGCCAAGGCCGAAAGCGACTCCCAAACCGTGACCTATCCACCCTGGCGCGCCGAATTGAAGGAGCGGGTTCGGCGGATTAAAGAGAAACGCGCTATGAGCGAGCTTGTGGCGCCGAACCCATCGCACGTTCAACCGTCGCGCGCGCAGGTTGACGAAGCAAAGCCAGCTCACAACCCGATTGTCGAGGCGGCATTGAACCGTATCCGATGGGCGTCGAGGGAGAGAGAGAGGCAAAGAGAAAGACAGAGCGACCGGGCGACAGAGCGACAGGGCGACGGGGCGACAGGGGGGCAGAGAGATTTTTCTCAAGGTCTCCCTGTCTCCCTGTCTCCTCGTCTCTCAGTCGCCCAGTCGCCCAGTCGCCCTGTCGCCCAGTCCCCTCGTCCCTCCGTCTCTCCATCGCCACATCCTTCTGTTACTCCTCCCCTTCATCTCTCCGGTCCTCCGTCCCTCCAGCCCTCCGTCCCTCCGTCTCGATCGCCTTCTCAGACTTCAACCGGCAAACAATCAATCAACGGTCCGTTGACCGGCGCGCCGGATAAACATGTCAAGACGCGGGTCTCAGAGATCGCGCAATCCTTTGAAACGCCGAGGCCCAATGCCAGTCCGGCCCCACTCTTTTCGCGCCTGTTAGCCGGCGCCTGCGACTTCGAAATCGTATTCATGGCCTTTCTACTGATCTTCGGCGCTTACGCGAAGCTGAACAACGCTACTCCGTTCGGCGATGGGTCGCGACTCTTGATGGCGCCGCTGCTCTTGGCCGTAGTCTTCATTTATCAGATAGTGATGTTGACCTTCGCAGGACGCACGTTCGGGATGGCGCTGCTCAAATTGAATCTGGTTAACACCTGCGATGAAAGACTGCCTGTCACGCTCTGGCAGATGTTGCTGCGCGCATCAGCGGCGACGATCGTGTTCATATGCTTTCCCTTGTACCTGGCCGCCTGGCTCAGCGCATCCCGCCGAACCTTGCCCGACCTGGTCTCCGGCACGACCGTAGCGTAAGCGGTAAAGCTATGGACAACTTTCTGCTGCAAATCATCGTGAATGAGCTTGGGCTGCGGCTCGGCGGACATCGAATCGGCGGAATCTATCAGATCGGCGCAACCGATCTGGCCATAGATTTCTACGCGCCAAATGAACGCTGGCTGATGATTTCAACCGACCCGCAGCGACTGGCGTTTTTTCTGACCGCGCGAAACCCGAAACAGGGCCGCGACGAACTGCGATCCGATACCGCCTTCGTCGCGCTTGCTAGAAAGCATTTGGGAGGATCGCGCCTCGCGACGGCCGAAAAGCTCGGCTACGACCGAGTGGCGCATCTAGAATTTAATGTCAAAGATAAAGACGGAAAAACCACGCGGCGGAAGTTGGTGGTGGCTCTGACGGGTCGCTCGGCGAACGTTCTGCTGACCGAAGATTCGCGCATCATCGCTTCATTGCGCGAGCGCGATGAAACGATCACGCAATACGTCGATCCCGCTCCGCCGACGGACAAGATCGACCCTTTCCTCTGTTCGGCGGAGAAGCTCGATGAGCTGATCGCGGGCGCAAGCGGCGATATAGCCGAAGCCGCTAGACGCCTGATCGGATTTTCGCCGATTTACGCGCGTGAGCTAGCCCATCGCGCGCAACGGGAAACGCCCGGCGAAGCTCTTCGGGGCCTCCTCAGCGACCTGTGTGAATCGCCGCCGAGTCCGACGATCTATTCGCCGCTCACGGCGCCAGCCGGCGCGGCTGACACGGTTGGCGCGGCTGGCATGGATGAGCTGAAGCGCGATATCGGGCGCGATGATTTCGACCTCGTTCTATCTCCGATCAAACTCGAATCTCTTTCCGACCGTGGCGCAGTGCGGTTCGCGGGCGTCATTGAAGCGGCCGACGCGTACTTCGCGCTCCTCGATGAGCGACGCCGATTATTCGCGCTGAAGCGGAAGCTGCGTTCACATCTCTTGTCGCAGCTCAGACAGCGGCGCGATCTACTCAACCATCTCTCGCGCGACCTCGATAAGTTTTCAAACGGCGAATTGCATCGGCGCTACGGCGAGCTGCTGCTGGCAAATCTGCGTCAAGCCGTGAAGACCGGCGGCGGATTTCTGGTCACCGATTTTTACGACGAGGCGCAGCCCCTCATCGAAATCCCGTCCGCAGGCGTCCCCACGCCGCAGGAGGCCGCAGAGCACTATTTCAAGCTGGCGCGAAAGGCGCGCCGTGGCTTCGAGAAGGTTAGCGACCGCCTGCCGCAAGTCGAGAATGAGATCGCACAGCTCGAAAAACACCTCGCCGGGCTCGACGCCGGCGCCGGCGCCGACGCGCTGAATTCGCTCGCCGCGCAATTAAATCTGCCCGCGCCGGAGAAGAAGCCGTCGCAACCGGCCAAAAAAGAAGAGAAGATCCCTGGCGTTCGCCGATACCGTTCAAGCGACGGCTACGAGATCATGGTCGGGCGCGCCGGCGCCGATAATGACCATCTAACTTTCCGCGTCGCGAAATCTTACGACCTCTGGTTCCACGCCGCTGATTACCCGGGTTCTCATGTGGTGCTCCGCAACCCGCAGCGCAAATCGGTTCCGCCGCGCGCCATCACTGAAGCCGCGCAACTGGCCGCGAAATTCAGCCAGGCCAGAACCCTTCCCCGCGCCGCAGTCAATTACTGCGAAAGAAAATACGTGACTAAGATGAAGGGCTTCGCGCCCGGACAGGTCAGACTCTCCTCATTTAAAACCGTTATGGTAGAACCCGGCGAAGCGGGCGAACGGCTCGACTGATGTTTGGTACAGGTGTTGCGGTATCACTTTGTCCACAACGCGAGCGAGTCGCGTTGACCGCCTGAGATGCACGCGAGGAGAGTATGAAAAAAACCAATATCCTGATCGCGGAAGACAACCAGGATTCCCAGTCGTTGTTGCAGATGATACTCGAAAGCGAAGGGTTCATCGTGACGACGGCCTCAGACGGCGAGAAGGCGATAGACATCCTTCAAGAAATCAAACCTGATATTCTGGTCACCGATCTGATGCTGCCCTCGGTCAGCGGAGGCGATTTGATCAGACACGTCAGACACACGGCGGAATTGTCCCAGATTCCAATCGTGGTGATTTCCGCATACGGCGATCATTATGAAGCGGACGCGCTCGCCGCCGGAGCCAATGTGGTGTTGAAGAAACCGCTCGACAGCAATGTTTTGATTGACGCTATAAAGCGGTTGAAGGCGACCCGCGGCGACGACACGTAGGCGGCATTCGTGACGCCCCGTTAGGGGCGACGGCGCTTAAGCCTTTATAACTGAAGTTACTTGTCGCCCGAGTCGCGACCGAACATCGATCGCGCGCCTATGCCGGCGGGAGCCGTATTTTTTCAGTACGAATGCGTACATTCTGAAAACGTACTGGGAGACATGAGGCGCGCCAGCGCAACGCATGCGCGGCGCGGATGCAGAAGAGATTATGTTTTATGAAAGCGAAGAGTTTTATCGCGATCTCATCGTTCAGGTGAAGGATTATGCCATCTTTACCACCGACCCGAGAGGCGTCATCAACACTTGGAACGAGGGGTGCAAAATCGTGCTCGGTTACGACCGCGAGGAATTCATCGGCCAGCACATCAAGATGTTGTTCACGCCGGAGGGCGTGGCTTCGGGGGCCGCCGATAAAGAGATGGAAATTGCGGCCGAGAAAGGTTCGGCCATCGACGACCGTTGGCTGATGCGCAAAGGCGCCGAGCGGTTCTGGGCTTCGGGAATCACGACGGCGGCGCACGACGAAGCCGGGAACCTGATTGGTTTCACCAAAGTGCTACGCGACCTGACCGAGCGCAAGGAGTACGAAGAGCGGCTGCGTGAGAGCCAGATGTTTTTCCGCATGCTGGCCGAGAGCCTGCCGCAGTTGGTCTGGACCTGCCGCCCTAACGGCGATTGCGATTATCTCAGCCCTCAGTGGGTGCGCTACACCGGGATTCCGGAGTCGACACAGCTCGGCTTCGGCTGGCTCTACCAACTTCATCCAGATGACCGGGAACCGGTGATCACGGCCTGGAACAAGGCGGTGAAAGAGCGCGCCATCTTCGATGCGGAGTTCCGAATTCGCGGCGCGGACGGGAACCACCGGTGGTTCAAAACGCGCTCCCTGCCGCTGCGAAGCGCGGAAGGAGAGGTCATCAAATGGTTCGGAACGAGCACGGATACTGAAGACCAGAAGCGTGTCGAGATATTGCTGCGCCAGCGCGAAGAACAGGCGCGCGCGGAGCGCGATTTTTCAAACGAGATTATTGACACCCTGCCCAGCATCTTCTATCTCTTCGACCGGCAAGGCAAATTCTTAAGGTGGAACAAGAATCTGGAAGAGATCACCGGTTACGACGGCGACGAGATTGCCCGAATGCATCCGCTCGAGTTCATCCACGAGGAAGACCGGGCCGCGGTTGAGGGTAAGATTGAGGAGGTCTTTGTTCGCGGCGAGGCGCACACTGAAGCGCGGCTACTGGCCAAAGAGGGGCGCGCCATTCCCTTTTTCTTCAAGGGAAGGCGCATTGAGTTAGACGGTCGGCCCCACCTGATCGGCAGCGGCATAGACATAGCCGCAGTCAAGCAAGCTGAAGCGGCTGCGGCTT
Organism: Blastocatellia bacterium; assembly: GCA_035714085.1. Lineage (GTDB taxonomy): Bacteria > Acidobacteriota > Blastocatellia > RBC074 > RBC074 > JAJVID01. The sequence goes on along the minus strand of DASTMP010000123.1, from coordinate 6,343 downwards.
ATCTGGCGGCCATCGTTGAGTCGTCTGACGACGCCATCATCAGCACGGATTTACGTGGAACCATCAGGAGCTGGAACCTCGGCGCGGAGAAGCTTTATGGTTACACGGAGGCTGAAACCATCGGCAAACAGGTTAGTATGCTGATCCCGCCTCAGCGGCAGTATGATGAGTCGCGGATTCTCGAATCCATCAGGAAGGGCGAACGGATTAGTCATTACGAAACCGTCAGGCGGCGTAAAGACGGAATTGACGTTGACGTCTCCTTGACGGCGTCGCCGATTCAAAACCGGGCCGGCGACGTAATCGGCATGTCAAAAACCGCACGCGACATTACCTGGCGCAAGCGCGCCGAAGAGGAGCGAGATCGGCTTCTGGCCAGGGAGAGTGAGGCCCGCTCCGAGGCGGAAGAGGCGAACCGGCTGAAGGACGAGTTTCTGGCCACCATCTCGCACGAATTGCGTTCGCCGCTCAACGCTATCCTCGGATGGGCCAGGCTCTTGCGCGATCCCGGGGTGCGGGAGGAGCAGTTGGAGCGCGCGCTTGAAATCGTCGAACGTAACGCGCAGGCGCAGGCGCGCCTGATCGAAGACCTGCTCGACGTTTCACGCATTGTCTCCGGCAAACTGAGCGTTCATATGCGACCCGTTACTCTGAACTCAACGGCGGAAGGCGCTATCGCCGACCTGCGCATGGCGGCCGAAGCCAAAGGCATTGGCCTGCGACTGATAGAGGATGAAGAGATCAAGCTCATCGGCGACTCCGACCGATTGCAACAGGTCGTGTGGAATCTGCTCTCGAACGCGATCAAATTCACGCCAGAAGGCGGGCGAATCGAGGTCGAGTTGAAACGCGCTGGGGAGCGCGCGGAGTTGCGGATCAGCGACACGGGCCGGGGCATCAGTCCGGAATTTTTGCCGTACGTCTTCGACCGATTCCGTCAGGCCACCCGCACTGACGCGCGCGCCCGCGCGGGACTGGGCCTGGGATTAACGATTGTTCGATATATCGTCGAGGCGCACGGCGGAAGCGTCATGGCTGACAGCGCCGGCGTCGGCCTGGGAGCGACCTTCATCTGTAAATTCCCCCTGGCGGGGGCCGTACAGGAAGCCGTCCCCGCCGTCGAGCGTCAGCAAGCGCAATTGGAGATCAGCGCGGAGCCCTCGCTCAGGGGGATAAAGGTGCTGGTAGTTGACGACGACGAAGACGCGCGCGACGTGTTGAAGGCGGCGCTAAATAGTTTCGGAGCCGAGGTAACAACCGTCACCGGCGGGGCCCAGGCGTTGGACGCCCTCGCATCCGAAAAAGTGGATGTGCTAGTGTCGGACATCAACATGCCGGGGATAGACGGTTATGAATTAATCCGGCGGGTGAGAGCTATGGACCCGGGACAAAGTGGACGGATTCCGGCGGTCGCGCTGACGGCTTACGCCCGCGCCGAAGACCGAGTGCATGCGCTCCAGGCGGGTTACCAGGCGCACGTGCCCAAGCCGGTTGAGCCGGCCGAATTGGAAATCGTGGTGGCGACGCTGACCAAGGGTATCAAAGGGAATGGTTGAAGCGTCGCGCCGGCTCGCGCTTAATCATACGCCGGCGGTTCGTCATAATGAGGAGTGTCGATGAAAAAACTGCGAGTCCTGGTTGTGGAAGATAATGACGAGAGCCGTCAGTTGTACGTTCTCGTGCTGACGCGCGCGGGCTTCGAGGTGAAGGAAGCGGTCGGCGGTGGGGAGGCGCTGCAGATACTCGACAACTGCGACCCTGACCTCCTCATCACAGACCTCCGAACGCCTTCCATGAGCGGCATCGATCTCATCCGCCGCATTCGCGGCGAAGAAAAGTGGTCGAACCTGCCGATCATCGCCATCTCCGCATACAGCCATGACCAGCTCGCTCACGCGGCCCTCCAGGGAGCGACGCGCGTGTTGCGCAAGCCGTTTGAACCTAACCGGCTGTTGTCCGCTGTCTTTGAACTGACGAGAAAAATACGCGCCAGGTCAGCAAGTATTCAGGGTGTCGATTCCGAGAGCGGGGCCAGCCATCAAGAAGAGTGATTCGCTCACCTTAGCATTGCAGCTCAATCATGTATTCAATTGATCCCATCTCATATTCAATTGATCCCATCTCAATCCGAATCTCGCCAGATACTTTCGCAAACGATCGGCGTCGTTCGATATCTTCTTGCGCTCGCGCGACGAGCCGAACAACGCTCTTCCCGCTTCCGACAGCGTGCGGCATTCGCGGCAAACCTTGATTACAGCCGCCAATTGCAATCTATCGAACAGATCGATTTCTTCAAGCCCCTCGGCGCCAAGCAATTCCTCGAGAGATTGGCCGTCATCATTGAACCCTGGCGATTTCGGCGCTATCCATGTTGAACGCAATCTTTCAATCTCTTCTTCGACGACCTGGGTCGAAATCCTTCCGCCCGGCGCAAGCGTAGCCATTCGCGTGACTGCGCCGTTCAGATCGCGGAAATTGCCCTGCCAGCGCGCGTCCGATGAAATGGCGAATTTCAAAAAACGGGCGCGAGCCTCGCGGCTGAACGTGACGAGCGCGCCGTTGCGACGCGCGTATTCGTTCAGTTCGTATTCCAGATTAGGTTCGATGTCCTCCGCGCGCTCGCGCAGGCCCGGCAGCCGGAAAGTCCAAAGGTTGATGCGCGCCAGCAGGTCTTCGCGGAATCGCCCCTCGCTGACCATCACCCCCAGATCGCGGTTGGTCCCGGCGATCAACTGAAAATCGCTCTTCACCTCGCGATCGCCGCCCAGCGGGAAGAACGTCTTCTCTTCGAGCGCGCGCAACAGCATCGTCTGCTCGTCGACTCCCATCTCGCCGATCTCGTCCAGAAAGAGCACGCCGCCCGAGGCCGCGCGCAGCAATCCGGGCCGGTCTTTCAGCGCGCCGGTGAACGCGCCTTTAACGTGGCCGAAGAGCGTGCTCATAGCCGCGTCGCCGCGGATCGTCGCGCAATTGACCTCGATGAAATCGCCCAGCGCCAGATGCCGCTCGCGCTTCAATTCATAGATTCGCTTCGCCAGCCGCGACTTCCCCGCTCCGGTCGGCCCCATCAGCAACAGCGGATCGCGCGAGCGGATGACCACTTCTTCGATCCGGTCTATCAATTGGTTGAAAGTCTTGCTGCGCGTTGCGATGCCGGATTTCAGAAACGATACGCCGTGTTCTCGCTCCTTCTGAAAGCGCGACGCGATGCGGTCGTATTTCGACAGGTCGAGATCGATGATCCGATACCAGCCGGCGATCTCGCCGCGTTCTCGCCCCGGCGCCATCGCGGTCTGAATCAGCTTGCCGGGAAAGTATCGAGCCTCTGTCAACAGGAACAGACAAATCTGCTGGACGTGCGTTCCGGTGGTGATGTGAACCAGATATTCCTCGCGCGTCGTGTCGAATTTCTGATTGCGAGCGAAATCGTGTAGCGAACCGTAGACTTCTTCCAGATCCCAGGGGTCGTTGAACTCCAGCCGCGTCGAGCGGACCGTCGTCTCGGGCGAAATCGAGCCGATGTCGTCGATGATTGTTCGCGCCAGCCTTTCATAGCGTTTCTGATAAAGCATCTCGAATCGCTTAACGATCAAATCCTCTTGCTGGCACACGGCCACCGTGGGCCGCCAGCGATCCCAACGCTCAGCCCCCTCGCCGCTGTCCACTGTCGGCCCCAATATTCCGATTACGACTATCTCTCTGGCCATAGAATAAAATCTAAATCCCTAGCGTTTGGGATAATACTTTCCAGACACCGGAATCGACAAGCGATCGGGCGAAATTTCTGCGGGCGAGGTAAATCTCAAGCCGGCTCAACAGATTGAATGAATCGTCTGGAGATTTTTCAGATCGTGGTACGGCGCGTGCCCTAATGCCCGTCGTCGCAAGCAGTAGAGACGACAAGAGATCGAAAACAGGCGTGGCTCGAATGCGTTCGCCGCCGAGAGGAAAGATGCGAAAGATAGAGTTCTCAACCACGATCCCCGGCTGCGACCGGCGGCACTATCTGACCGAAGAAGACGTGACGGTGGTCTTAAGCCGCCTGCCGGAAGAGACCTGGCAGCGATTGCGCGCCGTTCACTTCAACGACCGCGCCAGAGGAAATCGAATCCTGGGATACGTAAACAGAGGTCGCCGTGAGATCGCCATTTGCGCTCTTCCACCACGCCTGAGCCTTTCAGCCGCTTTAGTGAAAGGACAGTCGTGCGAACAGTTCGGGGCAAGGCGCGGAGAGAAATGGCCGCTGCTGGCGGTTCGCAGATTTCTTTTGTACGAGGTTTTTCTGCATGAGGTGGGCCATTTGCAACTGGTTAACGCAACGGCGAAGAGCGAGAGACTGCGCTTTGCGCGAGAGAAATTTGCGCAAGAGTTCGCTGACAGATGGCGCAAGAGACTTTGGTCTGAGCCCTTCGATCATCCAGACCCGGTTCACAACGCGCCGGCTAGGTTAATAAAGAATGAAAGTAGACAGGATTGACAGGAATTTTCAGGATTTTATGAATTGAGATCAATCCTGAGAAATCATGTCAATTCTGTCTACTTCTGAGGAGGGGGAAAATGGCAAACAAGAATCCGTTCAAAACCGTCGCGGGCAAGCTTCTGCCCAAGACTGACGCGCTCAACGAGCATCTCGCTCCGGCCTACGCTTTGTCGCCGAAGGCGCAGCTCGCGCAGTACGCGGTGACCGGCTGTTTGAACGGCGTCTTCTACGCCGACGCCGACGAGCAGCTCGACAAGGCGCTCGATCTTTGCAAGCGCCTCGACGCGGAGTTCATCGCCAAGACCGCGACATACGCCCGCGAGCGCGGCTTTATGAAGGATATGCCGGCGCTGCTCTGCGCCATCCTGTCGGTCAGGGACGTGAAGACGCTCGCCCGCGTCTTTCCGCGCGTAATCGATAACGGCAAGATGTTGCGCAACTTCGTGCAGATCATCCGTTCGGGGGCGGTCGGGCGCAAGTCGCTCGGCACAGCGCCGAAGCGGTTAATCAACGAATGGTTCGACGCGCGCAGCGACGAAGCGATCTTCAAGGACTCTGTCGGCCAGGCGCCGTCGCTGGCGGACGTCGTCAAGATGATCCACCCGAAGCCGGCCACGGCGAGCCGAGCCGCGCTCTACGGCTACTTCATCGGCCGCGAATTCGACGCCTCGGCGCTGCCCCCGATCGCGCGGCAGTATGAGCGGTTCAAGGCCGGCGAGACGCCCGACGCGCCGGACGTGCCGTTCCAGATGCTGACCAGTCTGCCGCTCGGCGCGAAGGATTGGGTGAACATCGCGCGCGCGGCTTCGTGGCAGATGACGCGTATGAACCTGAACACCTTCGCGCGTCACGGAGTCTTCAACGAGCCGGGACTCGCGGAGACGATCGCCGACCGTCTGCGCGACGAACGCGCGATCCGTAAGGCTCGCGTCTTCCCGTATCAGTTGCTCGCGGCGTACCTGAACGCGAATGGAGGTCAGATTCCGAGCGTCGTGCGTGAATCGCTTCAGGACGCGATGGAGATCGCCATCGGCAACATCCCGAATGTCGAAGGCAAGGTCTACGTCTTCCCCGACATTTCGGGTTCGATGCATTCGCCGGTGACGGGTTACCGCAAGAGCGCGACCAGCAAGGTTCGCTGTGTTGACGTGGCCGCGCTGGTGGCTGCTGCTGTGTTGCGCCGTAACCCGCGCGCCGAGGTCATCCCTTTCGAGGGTAAGGCGCTTGAGATCAATCTCAACCCGCGCGACAGCGTGATGACCAACGCCGAGAAGCTGGCCAGCCTGCCCTGCGGCGGCACGAATTGCAGCGCGCCTCTGGCGTTGCTCAACCGGCGCAAGGCTCGGGGCGATCTGGTCATCTACGTTTCGGACAACGAATCGTGGATCGACGCGCCGCATTACGGCCGCTTCGGCGGCGGCGCCACCGAGACGATGAATCAGTGGGCCGAATTCAAGCGGCGCAATCCGCAGGCGCGGATGGTCTGTATTGACATTCAGCCCTACGGCACGGTCCAGGCCCGGGAGCGCGAAGACATCCTGAACGTTGGCGGCTTCTCGGATCAGGTCTTCGAGCTGATCACGGAGTTCGCCGCGGGACGTTTGAGCGACGACCACTGGGTCGGCGTGGTCGAGGCCGTTGAGTTGTAAGGCCAATCTGAAACCACGGATTTTTACTGATCCGTAAAATCAGTGGTTTCAGAAAGTTCTTTGAATTTGCGTTGGCGAATGCTGGTTGGGAGTACATTGGTCACCATGGGTTCGATTCCCATCTCCTCCATCAAGTGCGGGGGAGATCTCTCACCGATCTCGTCGCCAACGCTGTAAATTTTTCGTGAAGCGATTTGTGACGAATGCTGAAGGA
>DASTMP010000122.1:0-40432 GCA_035714085.1 Blastocatellia bacterium | reverse complement strand
GACTGCTCGCACTTGCATGAAACTCTTGATCAGCAATCCGGCGCCGGCAAGCAGCGCCAGCGTCAACGCCAATTCGCCGATCACCAGGGCCGGCGAAACGCGCCGCGCGCCTTTGCGCGTTGAGAAGGCGCCGGCGCCTTCTTTTAAGTTCTCGTTGAGATCAATCTTCGAGGCTTGCAACGCAGGGATGACGCCTACAACAAGGCCTGTAAGCAGCGCGGCGAGAGAGGTGAAGCCAAGCGCCGTTGCGTCAACGCCTATATTTTTGAGATGCGCTAGGTCATCAGGGATGAGCGGGATCAATGCCTTATTGCCCAGCATCGCCAACAAAAATCCGGCTGCGCCGCCCAATACGGATAGCAACATGCTCTCGGTCAGCATCTGCCTGATTAGCCGCCCGCGACCGGCGCCCAGTGCGGCGCGGATCGCCAGCTCTTTCTGTCGCGCACGCGCGCGCACCAGAAGCAGATTCGCTACGTTGGCGCAGGCGATCAGCAAAATGAACGCCACCGCGCCGAACAACACAAGCAATCCCAGCCGCAGATCGCCGGCCAGCCTTTCGCCCAACGGCGTCACCAAGGCACGGTTGCTGTAACTTCGTCTCGGATTAGCCTCTCGGATACGCCGCAAAATTGTGTCCAAATCCGATCGCGCCTGCTCAGGCGTAACGCCGAGCTTAAGCCTCCCAAAAATAAAGCCTACGTAGCTGCTCCCCCTATTCGCCAGCATCTGTTGTACATTGAGCGCGCGCGGCAGCAGCACGTCGGCCTTGCTAAGGAACTTAAACCCGGCGGGCATCACACCTATAACCTGCCGGCTCCTTCCGTCAAGCGTCAACGATTGACCGATAATGGCTGGATCGCCGCCGAAGCGCCGGCGCCAATACGCATAACTCAGGATCGCCACAAGGGCGCCTCCGGGCCGATCCTCATCCGGCGTGAATGCACGCCCCAACTGTGGCGTGACGCCGAGCGCCGGAAACAGATTGGCTGTCACCTTGACGGCATCAAGTTGTTCCGGTTCGCCTCTCCCCATCAGATATATCTGCTCGGTCGTGTATGCGACCAGATGGTCAAAAGTCTGTGACTGCTCCCGCCAGTGAATGTAATCGGCGGCCAGGGAGGTCTCATATCCACTCCTCCCTTTTCCATCCTCTTCGCCCTCTTCCGACCATCCCGTTACGTGGACCAGCCGCTGCGGATCATAGTAAGGAAGAGATCTCAGCAACATCGCATTCACAACGCTGAAGATCGCCGTATTTGCCCCGATGCCCAAACTGAGAGTGAGCACAGCCACAAAAGTGAAGCCGGGATTTCTCCTCAGCATCCACAGTCCATACCGCAAATCCTGAATGACCGTCTCGATAAATTTGATTCCACGCATATCGCGATTGACCTCCTTGAGCAATGTGACGTTTCCAAACTGGCGGCGCGCGGCCCGAGCCGCCTCGGCCTCGGTCATTCCCTGGCGGACATATCGCTCGGTGAGCAGGCGCAAGTGTGTCTCGATCTCGTCGTCGAGTTCTCGATCCGCTCCGCGATCTCCGAACAATCCCCGAAGTCTCGTCGCGATGACGCGCAAATAATGGATCATTTCTACTGCTGGCCCTCCAGCTTCAACAGACGTCCGATCACCCCCGCGATCCGCTCCCAATTCTCGGTCTCGCGAGCGAGCTGTTTATGGCCACTTTTCGTGATCGAATAGTATTTAGCCTTGCGATTGTTTTCTGAGGTTCCCCACTCTGAAGTGATCCATTTCTGCTGCTGGAGCCTCAGTAGAGAGGTGTAGACCGTTCCTTCATTCAATTGCAGAACCTGCTCGCTCACTTGCTCGATCCGGCGGGCAATGCCGTAGCCGTGCTGCTGCCCGAGCGCGTCGAGAACTTTCAGGACCATCAGGTCGAGCGTCCCTTGTAGAACTTCCGATTTCTGCGCTTCTGTATTCTGTTCTTTGGACATGCCAAGGAAGGTACGCTTCTTCAATTGGAATGTCCATAGGTGAGCGACAAAGTGCGACGAGTCTCCAGGGGCTGGAAGATCTGCGGGACACCCATTGGTGGGAACGTAGCTACCAACTTTATTACCACAGTATGGGCTGAAATGGACTGTCGAGGTTGGTGTCAGCGCTCGTTGAGTCAAAGTGATACGCGAGCGGGGAATGGCTCGGCGGATGGTGGGCAAGCGCGAGTGAGAGGCACAATGGATTGTGGTCGTGCGCTCATTTGAAATCCCCCACTGCTGTAACCCATGTTGATGACCAGCGCATCCACGTACTGCTGAAACTTGACGGCTTTGCCGTTGGCGAGCGTCCAAATGTGCGCCAGTTGCGCCTGAAACCGCTTCCCGCTCGCTTTGCGAACGCCGTTGTAAAACCCCAGCGCGACGACCTTATCGTCGGCGCCGAATATTTCGTCCACTTTGACGGTGAGCCGCTCAAAACCTGCGGCAATCCGCGCAAATACGACATCGCGCACCTCGTCCAAACCGCGATACGGGCTGTGATCCGCCAGCGGAGAATTGGCAGCCGCGATCCATTCGAATGTCGGGGCGAAATGTTCGAGCACGGCGGCGAAGTCTCGTTGTCCGAAAGTTTCGTAGATTTTATTGATCACGTTGATGTTCTCTTGTGACATATGACCTCCGATGTTATTTAGAGCGATTTGCGGTTGCGTGTAAGGGAAATTGGCGCGACCTCTTGTGCAGTACGGGGAGCGTGAGCGACCTGAGCATCGATCAAGAGGCTAATTGCTCGGGTCTCAGGTCGCTCACGCTCCCCGTACTGTATCGCTTGCCGTCCCGTATACGCATTTGCAACCCGCTCTAGAAAATGCGCTGGCGTCTTCACATCCGGCGCCGGCAATGCGAAAGCGGCGCCAACGACTTTCAGGAAAGTTCTCCTCGGCGGATGCCCGCGTTCGATGATTATTATCTCCTCCGAATCAGCCACGATTGCGTCCGACGACTGAAGCGCCATCGGACGCAGGTCGTGATGGTATTGGATCTAGATTACTCGGTCGCGCCGGCGTATTTCGCCGGATCCGCTTCCGCCTTCTTCGCGCAATCGTCGCAGCAGACGGTGATCTCCATGCCGCCAGCCTTGACCTTGATTCCACTGTCGTTGATGTCCCAGTCACACACCGGGCATTTGGTCGTATTCATAGTTTGTCCTTTCAGTTTTGAATTCGAGTTTCGCCGCCGCCTTCACAGGCGCCGCGGCTATCTTTGATGAAAGAATCGTATCAAGACGGGAGGGATCAGACTTCCAGATTCTTGCTCATTTCGCGCAAGACGCGCCGGCTGGCGGCGCGCCGCGCTTCAGAAGGCGCGCAGCCGAATTCACGGCGGAAGGAGTCGGTGAAATGGCTATGGCTGGAGAAGCCCAGTTCTAAGGCGAGCGTGGTCAGATCATTCGCGCCGTCGGCCAGCCGTTCCAGAGAGGCGCGCAACCGCAGATGCGTCAGATAGCGATGAACCGTCGCGCCGGTTCGTCGGCGAAAGAGGCGGGCCAAGTGGAATGGCGATGTTCCGACGTCCCGCGCCATGTCATCGAGCGTGACGCGTTCTGACATCCTACGGGCCAGATAGGTTTTGACCGCCTCTACACGTTCGGCATGATCTGCTTCCGTGCCCTCCCGGCGGCGCTTACCTGAAGGCGCCGCCAGCCCGTGTCGCGCAAACGCGGCTTCCAGCGCGTCGGCGATGAGTTGAAGCGCCGTCACTTCAATCCACAATGGATCAGCCGCCGCCGATCCCGACAAAGGCGATTGATCTTCTTCCGCCGCCTCCAACCGCTGCGCCAGTTCGCGATGCCGCCAGAATACGCCGGAATCGCACGGGCCGGTGATAAAGGGAAACGGCCGTTCCGGGTGATCGTCAATAGTGGGATCGAGGTCGCGGACGATGTCGCTCAGCGCTCGCGGCGAGGCGACGAAAACCGTTCCGCGATCGCCGCAATCCGCAGGATGGCTGACGCGGTATGTCGATTCCTTCGAGAAGAAGACCGCCTGATTGACATCGGCAGTCACGCTTCGCCGTCCGAAGTGCTTTCTGAACGCGCCATAGCGCATCAGGACGATCTGGTTGGCGCCTGGCTGTTCTTCATTTCCGGGGCCGCCGCAACCGATGCGACAGCGGTAATCGCTTACGCTGACTAGAGGGCTGTCGTAAAGCGAACGGAACGTGAGCGGGTTTTCTGACGGGCGCGACATGCGCGCCATCATACGGAACTACCGTGGGTCGAATCAAACCTTTGCAAGGCAACCGATGGCGCGCCCGCTCATGATTCGAGCCAACCTTAAGGATTGATCCGGTTGGTAAAACGAATAAGCGAGGCGGTCGGAGACGCAAGTCGGTCAAACCGCTGGCTAAGAAACATCACGACATGGGAAATCGCGCGAACCGAGAATTTCTATCTACAACGGCGCTTAGGGCTATTAAGCGGAGAGCGTCAATTCGGATATGGATCTCCTTGGCGCGCGACACGAATCCGATGATCGGTGAATTTGTAGTGCGACCCCGGCAATTCTATCTTCGGCATATGACAGGAGGCGCAATCCTGCCGGGCCTTCGGGCAGACCGGAGCTTTTCTTGCTGACACCATCGGCCTCGCTGACGCCGCCGGTTTCTGAGCCGCCTTTTCCCCTGCCTTCTGTGTTGATTGATGACAAGCCATGCATCTGGCGTCGTAATACGCGGCGTCTGTCACAAGTTCCTCGTGCGGATTGTGACAGGCCGTACAGCCGATGCGTTTATCCCTATGGTCATAGCATTTACTTTTGAAGATGCGATAGGGTTGGAACCGGACGTTTTCAACGCCCCGAATTCCCAGCATCTGCACTTGAATCCAGGAACGATGGCACGCGCCGCAGAATTGCGTCAGCCCTTCCGTATCGAACCGCCCGGGGTTGAAGATCTGTCTGTCTGATGATTCTGGCGCCGCCTCGCCCCGGTTCCTTGCCTCGCCGCGAGCCTTCATCGCCAGGACGTGTTTTTCGCCCGCGCCGTGACACCCTTCGCACGTGATTCCCGGAGACATTTTGTCCAGTTGAAGTTGTCCCTGACCAACCGCGGCGGTCGAGTGACAACTGAAACAGTCGTTGATGAGCTCCGAGTTCAGCACGCGCCCTAGAGCCCCTTCAAGTGACGCCGGAACCGTCAGCGGCGCTCCCATCGTAAGATCCAGCCCGTTAATTCGGCCGTAAAAACTGACACGCCCTTCGTAAAACTTCCCGTCGTACTGAAAAACATATGTCTGAGCGACCTTGCCCTGACCGAAGGCGTAGAGGATCGGCAGGCTGATCGTGTCTTTTCCGTCCGTGACTGTGTAAATGCTTTGATCGCCGCTATGCGCGATGGAATATAAAAACGGCCCCTGTTTGAAGGTCAGTTGCGCATGCTTCTTCAAGAGCCGGCGTTCGGCGACAGGCTCCATCGCTTGCGCCATCGGCGTGTTCGCCTGCGTCACGCCTTCGGTGTGACATTGCGAACAGGATTCATTGCCGACATAGCGAGCATTCACCGGAGCGCGTGTGGGCCTCCAGTCCGGCGAAGGATCGAACGTCCGATCCATAGCCTTTTGCGGATTCCGGTTTTGCGGTCTGAGGGGAGCCAAGGGCAGGGTCATCATTCCAGGAATAAGCCCTGGGATAAGGCCCAGAATAAGGAACGACTTGAACAGATTTCTCAGCCTGGGTTTATTCATCGTTTGGACTTCTTCAATTGCTGAAACCGCTCGATGGACTTTTTCGCTTCCTCGCTCTTGCCCTGCCTTTGATAAATCCTGCTCAAGGCGTAATGCGGTTCAGGATAGGTTAGATCGAGCGCCGCCGCCCGCTTGAGCGATTCAGTCGCCTCCTCGTATCTGCCCTGCCTCTCCAGAGCCTGCCCGAGTTGATAATGCGCTTGTGGCAGCCGCGCGTCATACCGCAGGGCTTCGCGCAACTGATTCTCGGCCTCCGTCATTTTGTTGACCGCCATCAACGAAATCGCCATATTCACGTGCGGCCAAGGCGAGGGCTGCGCCTGATCTCGGTTGAGTTCGACCGCGCGGCTGTAACTCGCGATCGCGTCGTCATACTTGCCCAGGTAGTCATAACAGAGCCCCAGATTGTCATACGCCCGCATCATGCGCGGATCAAGCTCGATCACTTTCTGAAACCCGGCGATCGCGGCGGCGTATCGCTGCGCGTCGTAATCGAGTCGCGCGAGCCAGTACGGATAGAGCGAGTTCTTCGGATCCAGCGAATAGAGCTTTTCGAGTTCGGGCTTCGCCCAGTCACGCCGATTGAGTTTGACGTAAGACATCGCCATCGTGAACCGGCTGTGTTCATCGAGTGGGGCGATCGTGTCGGCTTTCTTGTAGGCGATGGCGGCATTCAGATACTGACCGTCGAGAAAAAAGATCCCTCCGGCCTTCGTCAACAGCTTTGCGGCGCGCAATGACTTCGGATCGCCTTCCGCCTCCTTGACCAGAATCGTTTCGGCGCGCTTGTAATCACGCTCGCGCATGGCTTTTTCGAACTCAAGGCGGCGTACCTGATCGAGCGGCAAATCCGCCGTCGCAGGCGGTACGCCCCTTATCGGCGAGTCCTCTTGCCGCGGCGCGGGGGTCTGCGCGTCTTGTCTCATAGCGAAAGGCGAGGAGGAAGCAAAAAGGGCAAAAAAGGCAAAAAAGACAAATGGGGAGTGGGAAGTGGGGAGTGGGGAGCGGGAACAAGGAAATTGTTTTCCCATCTCCGTTCCCAATTCACCATTCCCCATTTCCTTTTCGTCCTTTTTGCCTTTTTTGCTTCCCCTTTGCATGCCCTCGAAAAAAGCTCAATTTGTAGAAGTGGCTTTGGCGGCTTCAATCTTCTTTTTGGTCTCCTGCGCGATTTTGCTTTCCGGAACCAGTTTCTGCTCAAGCTCGATTTCCCCCAACGCGTCATCATATCTTTTCAGTTCAAGGTAGATCAGGGCCAGAGCCAGATGAATTTCCGGCAGCTTCGGATCGGATCGCGCGGCCTGTTGGTAAGCGCCGATCGCCAGGTCATATTTTCCCTGTGAAAGATACTCCTGCCCCAGACTTTGACTGAGCCGCGCCGAGTTGGAATCGAGCCGGGCGATCCGCTGATAACACCATGCGGAGAGCTTCATGTAGGCGCTGCCCAGTTGATAAGCGTATTCCCCTTCCCGCGGAGAGAGCTCCACCAGTTTTTGGTATTCCTTCACGGCCGCCAGCCGGTCGCCAGAACCTTCGTAGGCTCTGGCCAGCAGCAGATGCGCCTGGGCTTCTTCGGGCATCAGGTTGACGGCGCGCTTCAATTCGCGCGTGGCCTCGACGTTATTTCCGAGCGCGAGCAGGCTCGAGCCGATCAGGAGCCGCGACGGACCGTAATCGGGCCGCAGGCGGATCGCCGCGCGAAAATGCGCGACGGCCCGACGGTGATCACCACGCTGTTGTGAGATGACGCCGAGGTTGTGATAGACCAGCGGATGCTTGACGCCCTGACGTAACGCTCCCGAGAAGGTTTTCTCAGCTGTTTCAAGATCGCCGGATTTCAACGCCTCGACGCCCCTGGCGAAAAGCTTTTCGAGCGGGGGCGGCAAATTTTGCTGAGCGGATGAATCGCCGCTGAATGACAGAAGCAGAAACAGAATGACTATTGAATTAGCCACAGAGCCACAGAGCCGCAGAGGAAAAACCAGAAAGATCAATGGGAATGCTTTTTTTCTCTTCATCTTCTCTGTTTCTCTGTGGCTCTGTGGCTCTGTGGCCAAGCGACGCCTCCCGACCGTCGTGAGGCGCCGCTTTGTTTCCAGATCCTTCAGGCGTCAGAACTCGAACCGCACGCCGATCTGGATGGTGCGTGGGGCTGTGACATCGCCCGTCCATTTGCCGAAGTTCGGGCTGGCGATGTCGTTTGTGAACGGGAAATTTCCGCTGATGTTGAAGCCGCCAGGATTGATGAAATAATGCTGGTTGAAGGCATTGAAGAACTCCCCGCGAATCTGGAAGTTAAATTTTTCACCGATCCTGGTATTTTTGATGAATGAGATGTCCACGTTCTTATAGTTCGGGCCTCTCAGGTTGGTGACGCGCACGCCGTCTCCGGTATAGCCGAAAGTTTCGAAGGCGGACAACGACTCGAACGCGTTGATATTGAAGAGCGGCCCTTTGGACGGGTCAAAATTATTGATATCCTGCGCAAAGGGATCAACTCCCGGTTTAATCCCGACCATACAGCCTTCACGGAACTGCCCCGGGACGTTGCACTTGCTCGAACGGAACCAGAATGGCGTGCCGCGCGAGAAGCGGAAAATCGGACTTATCTGCCAGCCCCCCAGAACCGCGTTGCCGAGGGCCCCTTTGTTCATAAACCGCTTGTTCTTGCCGAACGGCAGTTCATAGACAAAAGCAGCCGACAACACCTGCGGCACGTCGTCGGGCGCGAGCGAACGATTCCGACTCTTCTCGAATGGCGAAATCACTCCTTGCGAGGCGTTCCAGGTGCTGGCGTCACGCTGCGTGTTGTCTGACGCGTCCGTGATGATCTTCGACGCGGTATAGGAGACGAGCATGAAGACGCCCTTGGTGAACCGCTTCTCGGCCTTTAACTGGAAAGAGTGGAAAATGGAATTCCCGACATTTTCGTTAAGCCCCTGCAACCGGGAGCAGTATTGCGGGTAGGGTAGCAACGCCTGAGCGACAGTCGGCGCGCAGCCGGTCATCTGTTCTATCCATCCTGCATACGGAATCTTCACGCCGGCATGCTCCGTCTCTCCCGGCTGGAATTCCTCAAGGAGTTTAGGACCGAGAGCCTGAATTTTCGGGTCAAACGGATTCAAGACGTTGAGGGGTTGCAGGCTCGACGGCAGGCGCGTGCCTTTGTTGCCGACATACGCCGCGCTGACGAAGACATCCTTGGGAAGCTGGCGCTCAATGGTCAGGTTCCACTGCTGTGAGTAGGGCCGCCGGTTGGCGTCCACCGGGCGGTAAAGAATGTCCTGGCCATTCCTGAAATCTCCCTGGATGAACGGGGGCCGGCTGAAATTCTGCGGGAATCCATCCTGCAAATAAAAGGCCGGAACAATCCCGCTGAAACCGGTCGTGGCAAAGCTCTGATTGAGGTTGAACCCATCGAGTGACATGCCGCCGCCCCAGCCCGGATAGAAGGCCTGGGTGAAGAAGACGCCATAACCGGCGCGAATCACAGTCTTCTGATCCCACGAATACGCGACGCCGAGGCGCGGCGCAAACCCCTTCCACCAGGTCTTTTCAGGGAAGTCACTGCCGTAACTGGCTGAACCATAGTCGTTGCCGGCGAACGCCAGGCGGCCAGGACGTCCGCCAGCGCCGGGGTTGGCTCCGACGGGGTCAAAGAACGAGAAGCGGTCGAACTTCTCGCGGAACGGCGTAAACACGTCCCAGCGCAGGCCGTAATTGACGGTCAACTTGGGCGTCATTTTCCAGGTGTCGCCTGCGTGCGCCACGTAAACGGTCTGGCGCGGATACCACGCGCTGACCGTGCGGAAGTCAACGTTCCCGCTGCTGACCGCGCCGAGCAGGAATCCGGCGATCGGGTTGCCGCTAATGACGAACGGCAGGCTGGTCGTATCCCGGCCGAAGTCATAACTGCCCGATTCGTTCGTGCCTTGCCGGATATTGCCCTCCACGTTGCGCCATTCGCCGCCGAATTTCAGAGTGTGATTGCCCACCACCCAACTAAACAGGTCGTTGATCACCCACGTCGGACGAGTGGTGATGTTCCGGGAGTTGATCCCCTGGTTGTTGCCGATCTGGGTAAACCCGTCGCCGAAGGTGAACTGCGGCAGATAAAGATTGCTGGCCACCCCCTTGATCTGCGGGAGCACGCCGACCTGATCGAGGTTCAGCGAACCGTAACCTTCGTTGCGGTTCAAATACCCGACCGTCACGTGATTCGTGATCGTTGGCGAAAAAGTGTGCTCCCAGTTGAAACGCGGGATCGGCGAATTCTGGGGCGTGGTCGGGCTTTCCGTGGCGATTTCGCGCGGAAGGGCCGAAGCGAGGTTGATCGCCGCATACTGCCGCCAGTAGGTGAAGTAGAAGTGATCGCTGTCTCCGTAGTAGTGGTCGATGCGGAACATATACACGTTGGAGCCGTTGATCAGCGTGTTGGGCACGGCGCGCGGCACGAGGTAGTTGTTCTGTTCACCAGGCTTGTTCGGCGCGGGCATGAACTTCAGATAGGCCGCCGCAATCGGATTGATCCTGTTGGGGCAGATCACGTTCAGCACGCCGTTGCACGAAACCTGGTCGCGCAGGAACGGCTGATTGGTAGCGCTCGCATCGAGCGCAGGGTTGAAAGCCGGATTGGGCCTGGTGGTCGCCGGATCATAGACCGGAATCAGATTGCCGTTCAAATCCTTCCAGTCGGTAAAGTCGCCCGCGCGGGCTTTGGCCGAAGGAATCGTCAATGTCGGCGTGCTTGCGCCGCCGGCCGTGCGGAACGCTTCCCAGTTGAAGTAGAAGAATGTCTTGTTCTTCGAGGAGCTATCCAACCCGAGTGGGCCGAAAATCTTCTTCGGGAATTTGACCGGGCCGCCGATATTCGCCCCGAAATTGTTCTGTATGTTGAATGGACGTTCCGCGGCGTTCCACGGGCGGGCGTTCAGCACGCTGTTGCGATGATAATCAAACGCCGCGCCGTGATACTGCGCGCCTCCTGACTTGGTCACCACGATAAGTTGGCCTGATGTGGAGGAGCCGTATTGCGCGTCGTAATTGGACGTCACGACTTTGACTTCCTGAACCATGTCCGGCGACATCTGGAAATCGCCCTGGAGCGAAACCATGCCGCTCTGGCTCATAAAGCCCTCCTGCATGCTGGCGCCATCCAGCACGGCTTCGTCGCCTGATTGCAAACCGCCGTTGATGCGGGCGTCGAACGCGTTCCCGGCGCCTCCGGCAGTGACTCCAGGCAAAAGGACGGCAAGGCTGATCGAAGAACGCGGTGCGCCGCCAACCACAATCGGAAGGTTGTTGAGGGTTTCTGGCGGAACGCCGCCCTGGACCGTCGCGTTCTCGAAGTTGATCAAGGTGGCGTCACCCTGAATCGTGACGGTTTCAGACTGAGCGCCGACCTGAAGCGTGACCTCGATGCGGCCAATTGCGTTGATCGTAAGGATGATGCCTTTCTGCACATAGTTCTGAAAGCCGCTCTTGCTGACCTTCAGATCGTACGTGCCAGGCGTTAGATTGCG
Organism: Blastocatellia bacterium; assembly: GCA_035714085.1. GTDB lineage: Bacteria > Acidobacteriota > Blastocatellia > RBC074 > RBC074 > JAJVID01. Next base: position 29,210 of record DASTMP010000122.1, on the reverse strand, counting down.
GAAAGTGAATTCGCCCCTTTCGTTGGCGGTGAATTTGGCTTCAAAGTTGGTGGCCGTATTGGTCAGCGTCAGTTCAGCGCCGGCCACAACGGCCCCGGACGGATCAGTCACGGCGCCGCCCAGCGTCGCGTTGCTGCTCTGCGCCTGTCCCGGAATGTTCAGCGCGGCAAACAACAACCAGAGAGTCATAAGGGAGCCGAGTCCTGAGCCTCTCAAGCGTACCAATTTCTCAGACATGGGTTTTCTCCTTGCGGTTGAGATTGGTTGAAGTCCCCAATTACCGGACTCGTAAAAGAAGCCAGCCGCTTTTCCGAATGCTCCACTGCGAAGAGACAACGCGACTCTTCAAGAGAATCCTTCAGAAGAAGAAACTCAGCTTCTCCGACTTTTTCTGTTTTGTGTAGGACGATCCCAGCAAAACCCAATCTGACTTTTTTCTGAGGTAAATTCCCGGCAGCCTGGATAACGCTGCTGTCGGTTTTCATTGCTACTCAAATGGCGAAGGGTCTTAATTGTATCTCGTAATATATGTCTCTTAGCATCACGTAACCGCTTACGAAAGCGCTTACGCATTTTCTTTCTAGGAGCCTTCCTCTGTCAATGTCCAAACGAAATTTCCGTGAAATGGCGCCCGGGCGTTGCTGGTCCCAGGTTTTCCAGTCGTGATGAGCAGTTCGAGCAGCCCATCAGGCGCCCGGCTTCTATTACGCGACCGCAACAGCGCCAATCAAATTTGCTACCGATGGGGCGCAAGTTTGACACCCTTCTGAGCCGGTTGCTAGCATACGCGAGCGTTCCGGACGCCTACGATTTCAACGTAATTATCCACAATCATCTTTTCGATCTCTGCGCTCAAGTATGTTTCAGATTCGGATCAGTGATCGCTGCAGACTGCTGGCGGGATCGTCTCTGCGCCGGGTGGTGACGGTACTGTCTCTGCTCATGCTCTGCCTGATTCCGCGCGGCCAGGTCTTATCCCAACAATCGAGAGAGAAAGAGCGAGAGCAGCGGATTCTCCAGATCCAGCAGTTGTTCGGGCAAGGCGATCTGGTCGGAGCGCGCAGGCTACTCAATGAAGCCATGAAGCGGTTTCCCGCGGACGCCGGTCTCGACAATTTGCTGGGCATTATCGAAGCGCAGGAAGGAAACTATACGGCGGCTGAACGCAGCTTCAATCAGGCGGTCGCCCGCGAGCGAAAATTCACCGGGGCGTACTTGAACCTCGGACGGCTCTATCAGGAACACGCCGACGTTGATCCTCAGGCTCTGCCGAAAGCGCTCGAGGTCTACAGCCGGGCGCTGCAATATGAGCCGGACAATGCGGAAGCGAATTACCAGAGCGCGGCGCTGCTGATGCGGAAAGGCGCATACCAGGCTTCGCTCGATCATCTGTCGCGACTTCCCGCAGAGGTTCAAAACAGCGCGCAGGCCTTGTCAGTCAGTTGCGCCGATTACGCGGGCCTCGGACGTAGCGAGCGCGCCAATGAGATGGCGGGGCGGCTGCTTGCCCATCCTGACTTTTCCGAACCTGATGTGAGCGACATCCTGCCGGCTTTGACCAAGATCCGGCGCGATGACCTGAGCGTCGAGTTGCTGGAGGGGTTGCGGAAGCGTCGGCCGCTTTCGCCCGCTTTGGCGCGACACCTGGGATTAGCGTATGAGCAGACAGGCAAACTGGTCGAAGCGCGCGGAACCTTGGAAACATCGGTCGGCGGAGACCGACCTTCCGCGGAGCTGCTGGTCGATTTGGCGCGGGTCGCTCACAAACAGCAGGATTATCAGGGCGCGCTGGGATACCTGGCGCATGCGCGCGATTTGGAGCCGAACAGCGCCAGCTTGCATTATTTTTTCGGTCTCGTCTGTCTGGATTTGAACCTCGTCGCGGAAGCCCACACGGCGTTCGACAACGCGGTCAAGCTCGAGCCGGAAAACCCCTCCTACAATTACGCGATGGGAGCGACTTCGGCGTTCCGTCACGACCCGTCGGAAGCGATCCCTTACTTCGAGAAATACATTCGGCTCAAGCCGCAGGACGCGCGCGGAAAGCTGGCGCTGGGCGCGGCGCTGTTCCGGGCGAAGCGATACGATGCGGCGGCCAACGCGTTGGCGGAGGCGGTCAAAGTCCCCGACACCGCGACCACTGCGCGGTATTACCTGGGCGGCATCGCCCGGCAGGAGGGCAGGCTCGACGAAGCCATTCAAGAACTACAACAATCGTTGAAAGCCAATCCCGATTATACGGATGCGCTGGCCGAACTGGGGCAGTGTTATCTGATGAAGAAAGAGTACGAGCTCGCGGGAAAGCTGCTGCGGCGCGCGTTGGAGATCAACCCGAATCATTATGCGGCTAACTTCAATTTGCTGACCTTGTACGCGCGGGCCAAAGACGAACGCGAAGCGGCGCAGGCGGCGCGTTTCGAAGAGGTCAAAAAATTGCGCGAAGAGAAGGCCCAGGAGTTCATGCGCATGGTCGAAATACGCCCTTACCCGAACCCTTGAGAAAGAATGTCAGGCTTGTTCAGCGAACAATTTTTCATCAGGTCAGTCTGCCTGCTGCTTATGACTGGCGCCTGCGCAGAATGTTTTGCGCAAGCTTCAACCACGACGCCCGCCACGCCGGAAAGCGCCCGAGCGCTCTATCAAGGAGATCCCCGACGGGCGGCCGAGTTGGCGGAGAAGCGTCTCCGCCAATACCCGAATGACGCTACAGAGCGTGTCATTCGGGCGCGGGCGGAATTGGCGCAGGGGAACTTTGAGCGGGCGTATCAGGAGTTGCAGACGGCGCTGGCGTCTGACCCCCGCAACATTGACGCGCTCTATTACCTGGCTATCGTCGCGAAGACGCTCTCACAGCAGGAGTATCAACGGCTTTACGCGCTGGCGCCGGATTCCGCTCGCGTCCATATGCTAATGGCCGAGGCGGCGCTGGCGCAGGAGAACCCCACCGAAGCGGAAGCCGAATTTCAGGCTGCGCTGAAAGCCTCCCCCGGCTCGATCGAGGTATTGACGGCGCTGGGGGAGTTGAAACGCTCCCAGTCCAATTTCGACGAAGCGATCGCCTATTATGCCCAGGCCGAGGGGATTGGGCCGCTTAATTACACGATCGCCTACGGTCTCGGAGCCTGCTACACCTACAAGCAGGAGAGCGCGCGGGCTATCGAGTACCTACGCAAAGCCACGGCCTTCGCCCCCAATTCAGCGGCTGGCCGCTTCGCCCTGGGCAATGCGCTCTATCAGGGCGGACAAACCGAAGCCGCCATCCCGGAACTGAAAGCCGCGCTCGAACTGGAGCCGCGGTTGAAGCAGGCCTACTTTCTGCTGGGCCGCGCGTACCAAAAACTCGGTCGGCAGGCGGAGGCGAAAGTAGTGTTCAGCAACCTCGACGAACTGAACCGGAATGAAGCGGCGGGTCAAGGGAAAACGCAACCCCGCGCAGCCACGCGGAAACAGACCGGTTCAAAACAGGCGCCTATCAGGCCGGCTGCCGTCACGCGGCATAGAGCGACCAAACAGAAGCCATAGCTCTCAGAAGTCATGACAGACGTAACTCAATTTCCGGAGACTGTAGCCTTCGCAGGCTCCGCCTCGATCTTAAATGGCGTCTTGATCTTCTCCCAATGGACGACCACATTAGCTGAGGTGGGCGCCAGCATCTCAAAACTGTAACTCAGCCACTCCTGATGCTCGGCCGCTTGCGGCTTGACTTTGACGCGCAGCGCATCGAATTCGGGATTGTAGTAAAAATGGCCCCACAAGCCTGGCACCCTATTGAAGATAACGGTCCATTCGGTTTCGGTCGGAATAGTGAAAAGGGCGTACGAGCCCGCCGCCAGTTTTTGACCTTCGACGAGCGCATCGCCACTGAAGGTGATGTAAGTCGCCTCGTTGGCTCCGGTACGCCAGAGCCGGTTGTATGGCACGAGCTGGCCCCAGATCTGCCGTTTGTTGACCTGCGGGCGGCCGTATGTGATCGAGACCTTCAGCGCCCCGATCTGCTCTCCGACTTCGCCGCGGGGGCTGGGCCGGGTCGCCATAGCCAATCCTCTTCTACCCTCCACGGGTTTACCGGCCAGAAAAGACTCGATCGCCCTATCGAGTTCCTGCGGCGCTTCTTCGGTGACGTAAGTGCGAGTGTTTTCGAAGGGCACGACGTTTAGCGGAATCTCCGGGTACTTCAGTTTCGCCTCGCGCCACTGTGAGGGAGCCGGTCCGCCCTGGCCGGGAGAGTTGTCGTCGTGGACCGGCGGGATGGCCAGCAATGGGATTTTGAGATTCTTCAATGCCCCCGTTAAATCGCTGGCGAACATTTCAACGTTGTAACGGTACGCGCGTGGGTCGGATGACACTGCGTCATCGATCGCCAGCGCTCGGGCGCGATCGAGTTCGCGGACGCGGGCGGAGAATTGATTGAGTTGCGCCGGCGGCAGAGCTTTTATCCTCGCCTCGGCCGATTCGCGTGACGGCGCCAGCGCCGGCATGAATTCGGAGATCATTCCGATCGCGTCCGGCTGCTTCATCAACACATCGGGGCGCTCCTCCGGAGTGGCCGGATAATCAGGGTTAGCCAGCGAACGGAAAGTGGCGTAAACGTTTCCACCAATCACAACCGCAGCGCGAATCTTGTCTGGGTGATTGATAGCCAGACGCGTGGCGAGGTAGGAACTCGCGGCCATCCCAACAACTACAGGCTTATTGAGACTGTTCTTCTCGATCAGATTGAGGACGCCCTTCTCGGCGCCGTCCCACCACGGCGTGGTCTTTAGATCAAGCGTCTCAGGTCTGGGCGGCGCAGGCGTGGCGCCGTAGCCAGGCAGCGTCACCGCGTACATCGTATAACGCTCCGCGTTGCGATCCATAAAGTTTCGGTAGAGGGACCAGTCGGTCCTTATGTCGGCGATCAGAATCATCGGGATGGGACCGCGCCCGCGCTTCTCGACCGCGCCGAGATTTCCAAGCGGCGTTGAGCCGCGAGGCGGCTTCGCCCCCGAATCATTGACCAACTGATGCAATGACTGTCCAAAATTCTTCGCGAAGTTTTCAAACGCCGGCTCAGGCGGCATCGGGTTCGTCCCGGCGGCTCGGAACAACATTGTCGCAAACTCCTTGAGCGCCGCCTGGCGGTCTTCGAGGCTCGTCGAAGGCGAGTGAATCTTCAGCCGCAGTTCGGCCAGACGGTCAATCTCCTTCGCTGAAAACTTCGACTCGAATTTAAAGTAGCGAAGGTAGCTTAGGGTCTGAGCCTTTGCTTCGGCCAGGCGCTGTTCGTCGCCCTGAGCTAAGGCGGTCATAATCGCGCCGGCCATCATTACAATTGCAGCCGCGGCGCGAAAGGCGGAAAAAAGTGTGCGCATAAACGTCCTCCTGTGTTGCGTCTTGTTCAATAAGAGTGTGCGTGACGAAGGCGCGCGTGGGCCTTCTGCGAGGGTTACGGCCACAGAATGGGTGAAGATGCGAGTATGAAGTGGGCTGCTCGGAATTTGCAGCGAGCCGGCCTTTTGCGGCTGCGAAGCGCGTTCAGAGCGTGTTTCAAAAGCTCTTTCATAAAGCCCGCGGTAGCGGGCGTCAGCATAAAGCCCGGGGTGAAGCCCCGGGTCAGGATTGGAAAGCCATCAAGCCCGTGAAACGGGCGGCAGGGCGACGGCTGTCGCCCACTTCGTGGGCTTTGGGCCCTTGACTACCCTGCTCCTGGGACTCACGTCCCAGGCTTTATGCTATCGCCTGCTCCGCAGGCTCTCAGAACTGCTGGCCGAGCAGTGTTGTCAGCCGGTCGCGGTAACCGCGGCTCAGTTTTAGCTGTGTGCCGTCGTTGAGCACGACCGTGAATTCGCCGTGAGACTGCGCCTGCAGTTCGCGGATGCGTTCCAGGTTCACTATGGTTGAGCGGTGAATGCGCAGGAAGCGATTTTGATCGAGCTGCGACTCGAGGTTAGTCAGCGTTTCGCGCAGCAGGTGTGATTTGCCCCCGACGTGCAATCGCGCGTAATAACCTTCGGCCTCGATCCAGTCAATCTCTTCGGTCCGGATGAAATACACGCGCCCGGCGGACTTGACGATCAGGCGAGAAAGCGGCTTGGGCTCGGCCGGCGCGGCCGAACTCTTCCCTGCCCCTGTTTTCGGCCTGCTCTGATGCTCTTCGAGCAGCGCGTACATACGTTCACTGAGTTGGCGGGACTGCTGCTGCTCGAGTTGCGTCTGCGCCCATCCCAGCGTTTTTTCAAAGCGTTCATCGTCAAATGGTTTGAGCAAGTAATCGAGCGCGTGGAATTCAAACGCTCTTACCGCATACTGGTCGTAGGCCGTCACAAAGATGATGATCGGCAGTTGATCGGCGGCGAGCTCTTCGAGAACCTCGAAGCCGTCGAGGTCAGGCATCTGGACGTCGAGGAAGACGAGATCGGGCGCGCGCCGCCTGATCGCGCTCAATGCCTCATGACCGTTCGCGCATTCGCCGATCACCACGAACTCAGCTCTGCCGCGCAGCAAATTGCGGATGCGCCGTCGCGCCAGAACTTCGTCATCAACGATCAACGTGCGAATGGGTTTCATCATCTCACGGCGAAAGGGCGAGGCGGCGCCGCAGCGCCTCGTATTTCGGATCGGCGCGCAAACGATCAAAGTTGGGGTTGAACTGCAAAACGGCAGGCCGCACTGTACGGTCTTCATAAGCTTTGCCCAGATATGCGAAAGCCTGCTCGGTCTCGCCCAAGAATGCGTAAATCTGCGCCAGGTAGAAAGGATTGAGCCGCCCGCGCTGGATGCGTGATTGATGCATTTCGAGCCACTTACGCCAATAACCTTGCATCCCTGCCGCGGCGTAGGATTGCCTGAGCGTGGAGAGCCAGGTCGCGCCGGCTTGTTGCAGCCGTAGCGCTTCGACGAACTCCTCCAACGCTTGATCGGGCAGGCCGCGATGTAAATAAACCCAACCCAACAAACGATGCGCTGCGAAGGCCTGCGGATCATCCGGGTCCATTTTCAACGTGCGGCGGAGTTGTTCGATAGCCTGCTCATACTCGCGCGCGAAATAGAGAATCTCTCCACGGTCGCGGTTGATCTGGAATGAAAGCGAATCCAATTCCAGCGCGCGATTGATCTCGATCTTCGCCTCCTTCAGCCGTCCCACCGTCGCCAGATAGAGCGCGTACATCTCGAGCGCGGGCGCATCGTTCGGATTCAGTTCGAGCGCGCGCTTGAATTCGCTTTCCGCGCCCATCCAGTCCCAATCGTAGCGCTGCCTGACGATGGCCAGCGCGGTATGGGCTTCGGTTGACAATTCATTCAATTGCAGGGCGCGCACGGCGGCCGCTTTCGCTTTGGGGAAAGCCTCGGTTTGCTTCGACTCCTGCGTGTCGTAGCGAAATCCCAGAATCGCGTAAGCATTGGCCAGGGCGGCGTGGGCTTGCGCATATTCCGGGTCGCGGCGGATGGCTTGCTCGTAATATTCGATGGCCTCTTCGATGGCCGGTGTTGCGCGCCGCTTCCAGGCGTCACGACCTTTGAGATAAGCCTGATAGGCTTCGGCGTTGGTGGTGAGTCGTTTGGAGAGCAGCTTTTGTCCCTCGCTGCTCAACTTCAAAGCCAGCGCCCGTGTGATGCGCTCGGCGATGGCGTCTTGCGCCGCGAGCGGGTTGGCGCCGGCTACATCGAATTTATCCGCCCATAACGGCGTGCCATCGCGCACGCTCACCAATTGCACAGTCACACGCAGGTTTTCGCCTGCGAGCTGAAACCGGCTGTCGATCAGCGCATCCACATTGAGTTCGTGGCCAACAGTGAGCGCGTCCTGGTTGAGGTTGTTGTATTTGATCACGGCGCTCGTCGGGCGGACGATGATTTGTCTGAGGTTACTCAGTCTGGTGATGACCGCATCGGCCAATCCGATCCCCAGGTTTTCAGAATCGGTCTCTGCGCTGAGCGGCTTAAACGGCAAGACAGCGATCGATTCAATCGTCGCCCTTAGTTCCGGTGGTTTTGTCCGGCTAAAAAATAGCAGGTATGACAGCCCGGCTACTATCGCGATCGCCACTGGCGCCAGCCAGGGGAGACGAAGAGGGAGGAGGCGATGAATAGGTGAAGAAGTAAGGTAGTGAATGGGGGATATTGGCTTTGGCGCCGAGGCGCCCTCAATCCCTTTCAACTCTTCATTGGTTTTCTTTTCCTCGATCACAGCCTGAACTTTAGTTTGCTCGGCTAGCGGGAGGTCAGCCGCTTCTTCGCGCGTCTCATGCGCGGCGCCAACAAAGCGGTAGCCGCGGCGCGGAATCGTCTCGATATAGTTGCGCCCATTCGAGCCTTCACTGAGAGTTTTTCTGAGCAGGTAGATGTTTTGTGTGAGGTTGCCTTCTTCGACTATGCTGTCTGGCCAGACGAGCTTCATCAGCTCTTCTTTATTCAGCACCTGTCCATTGTGTTGAACCAGCGCGAGCAGCGTGTCTACGGCCTTCGGCGTCAGCGGCAGCGGTTCGCCATCACGCAAGAGGAGGCGGTTCGCTACGTCTATGCGGAAGGGGCCTAATTCGTAGAACTGCTTGACAGGATTACTCATGGCCGCTTTGAGAAATAATTGAGCGATAATTGAGCGCTTCTCCGAAGAATTAAGCCTAACCCTCAACTAGTATCCGTCGGGCAGCCGGAGCAAATGCGCTCGGCGCGCGCCAGTCTAACAAAAGGTTTCAAAGGAGTGAATGTGTCACAGAAACGCTTACTACTTTCCATCTCGTTAATTTTTCTCGCGGCGCTTCAGCCGGTCCGGTCGGGGGCGGCTAAAGAGCCGGGCTACTCAAGCCAAACCGGGCGCCAAACGCCGCCCGCCAAAACGACTGAACCGAAAGTTGGCGATGCGCCGCCGACGCTCGAGCAGATACTCGATAAATACGTCCAGGCCCTCGGCGGCAAAGCCGCCCTGCTAGCGCCGAATTCGCGCGTCATGAAAGGAGCCATCGAAGCGCCGGCCATCGGCGCCAAAGGGACTATCGAGATTTATGCCAAAGCGCCCGACAAACTATTGACGGAGGTTGCGCTTGCCATGGCGGGAAACCCGCGCACCGGTTTCAATGGCGATATCGCGTGGCAAGAAGAACACGGCGAGGCAAAAGAACTCACTGTCTACCCCAAACGCGACGCTGATTTCTATTTACCGCTCAAGCTGCGCGAACTATTCCCCCGGATCGAACTCAAAGGTAAAGAGAAGCTTGGCGCCCGCGAGGTTTATTGCCTTGAAGCGCCGCGCGGCGGCAAACCGAGGCGCTGGTATTTCGACACGGAAAGCGGTCTCTTGCTGCGCGTCGAGACGCGCAACCCGGAAGGGAATCTCCTCAGCCGCGAAGATTACGAAGACTACCGCGCCGTTGACGGCATTCAGTTCCCTTTCACCACTCGCCACCTCGATCAGGATCAAACCGAGATCGTCATCAAGTACAGCGAAATCAAACACAACGTTCCGCTGGATGACGCGAAGTTTGATATGCCGGCGGCGAAATCCGGCGGCGCCGCGCCTGCGCCGCAAACTAAACAGCCGCCGCATGAGGAAGCGCTCGTCCCAATGCGCGACGGAACGCAACTGGCCCTCGACCTTTACTTTCCGAGTGGCCCGTCGAAAGGCCTGCCTGTGGTGCTGGAGCGAACGCCTTACAATAAAGCGACTGGTGGCCGGAGAGCGGCGTTTTGGACTGCGCGAGGCTATGTCTATGCCATTCAGGATGTGCGAGGACGCTTCCGCTCCGAGGGGCGATTCGAACCGTTCCTGCGCGAAGGATCGGACGGCTTCGACACCATCGAATGGCTGGCGCGCCAGCCCTGGTGTTCGGGCAAGGTCGGAACGATTGGAGGGTCCTATGACGCGCTGGTCCAGTGGCAAGCCGCTGTCGAACAGCCACCGCATCTGGCAGCCATGGTTGTGAATGTCCCGCCTACCGACAATTTCCCTTACGACGGGGGCGTTATGGACTTCTGGGCGCTCATGCAGTGGCTGCATATAATTCGCCGCCAAAAGCCGGACGACAGCTCGCCGCTATCAGCTTTACAAAGCTTCTTTCCGAAATTTGAGAAGGCGTTCGATGACTTGCCGGTCTCCGGACAGGACGTGAAGGTCTTTGGTCATGTCGATGAGATCTGGCGGAGATTTTGTTCCGAAGATCCGAATTCCGACTATTGGAAGTCCGCCCGTTATCTGAGTAAGGTGAATCGAGTTACAGTGCCTGTTCTTCATCAATCGGGCTGGTTCGATGACTGCGGTCTGGGAACAAAGCTCAACTACCTCGCCATGATGAAAGCAGGAGCGAAGAACCAGCGCTTAATCCTTGGGCCGTGGGGGCACACGGACACCGGCCGGAAACAGCGCGGGCTGGATTTCGGCGAGGCGGCGCTTCTCGATCTCGAGCAGGAGTACGCAGACTGGTTTGCTCATTGGCTGAAGGGCGAGGCAGCGGCGCCAAGCGACCCCGTGAAATTGTTTGTAATGGGCGAGAACCGTTGGATGACGGCTGCAAGCTATCCACCGCCGGGCCAGCCTAAGAGGTACTTCCTGGCGAGCAACTTTGCGTTGTTGCCGGATAATGGGGATAGCCTGCAGGGGAGCGACCAGTATGTGTACGATCCTGGCGATCCGACGCCGAGCCCTCGCACGCTCGGCGACGACGAGATGGAGTCCCGCTATAGCAAAATGCTGGCGAAGCGCAAAGATATTGTGGCCTATCGCAGCGCTCCCATCCAGGAGCCTTTTAAGATTCTGGGCCCGATGTCCGCTGTGATCCACGTATCCTCCGACGCGCCGGAAACAGACCTCTTCGTGCGCGTCTCCGAAGAGGATCCTTCGCACGGGCTCTTTCTGCTGGCGGAGGGCAAATCGCGGGTCCGGTTCCAGGGAACGAAGCCTGCTCGGGTAGAAGTGGATTTGTGGCATACGGCGATCCGAATCGCGAAGGGCGATCGTTTGGTGGTCGACATCGCATCCGCGTCGTTTCCAGTGTATGCGCGCAACTTGAATACCGGCGAAAACAGCTTGACCGGCACGGTTCATCGGAAAGCAAAAGTTGCGTTGTATCGGAGCGCGGAGTTTCCGTCGTTCGTTGAGTTCAGTTCAGTGACTGGAGTCGCCCCCCAGTAAAGAGATCCCGAAACTCCGAACCGACCCGCGCAATCGCGCCTCTCATAAATCTTGCTGCGTGCGCTGTGGCTTGTGTGGTATCGCGGTAGCGACGCCACTCCTATTCGCGCCCGGCGCCATCCACCTCCGCCTGTCGAAACGGAATCGACAGCCTGACAGCCAGACCGCCCTCATCGGCGTCCTTGATCTCTATCTGATGTTCGTCGCCGTAGAGACGCCGCAGTCGGGCGCGTGTGTTGGCCAGCCCGATGCCTTCCTTAAACTCTTCCGCGCCCTCTTCGTCACATCGCTGCAACCCTGGGCCATCGTCAATTACCTGCAGCTCGATCCTTCCGTCCCGGCGCTCGGCGCGGATTTCGATGCGTCCGGCTGATGAGCGCGGCGCAATACCGTGGCGGATCGCATTCTCGACAATCGGCTGCAATACCAGGTTCGGAACGCTCGCGTCGAGCGTCTCCGGCGCAACTGCAAACCGCACCGTCAGACGGTCCTGGAACCGAATCTGCTCGATCTCCAGGTATCGCTCCAGGGCGTCCAGTTCCTGCCGGAGCGAAACTTCCTGCTGGCCGACGTTCTCTAACGTCAGCCGCAGCAGCTCGCTCAGCCGCGCGATCATCCGCCGCGTCACTTTAACGTCATCATCAATCAGCGCCGAGATCGCGTGCAGCGTGTTGAAGAGGAAATGCGGGTGGAGTTGCATCTTGAGCGCCTGTAATTGCGCCTGCGCGAGCTGAGTTTCGAGCTGTGTCGCGCGAAGTTCCAGGCGAGCCGCCTGCAATTGTTGTTCGCGGAAACGTCGGTAATACTCGAACGCATAGCCCGCTCCTACAATCGTCCAGTAAAAAATCACGTCTACCGGCAGCCGCCCGATCAAACGCTGATGAAGATTTTGTAGAAAGCGTAATGAGAAAATCGGCTCGCGCCAGATCAGTTGCGACAGCGGGAGCGAAATGAGTATGAGGCAAACATGGAAGGCCAGGTTTATGCCCAGATGAATGGCGAGCGTGGGCAGCCATCGTTCGCGTCCGAGCTGAAACCGCGCTGCAAGCCACAGGCAGGCGGGAGCGAGCAGAGCCACCGGATACCATACGGTCAACTGTTCGAGTAACAGCGTCCCCCATCGCATCGGCTGCGCGTTCGGGAAGAATCCGGCTCTATAGCCGTACCAGACAGTGGCGGAATTGATCAGCAGGAACAGGGTGCTGACACCGAAGACAGCCAGCCAGGTCGCCACATTGCGAGCCGGACCGCTCGAGCCGCCGCTCCCTGAATCATCTGTCCCGGGTTCAATCGTCTTCTTTAGCATCAAGAGCTTATGTTCCGATCTTCATGAACTAACGGATTCTCTCTTCAGCGAGTTTCAATCTATAGGGGTTCAGCTTGTCTGCTTCACAGCGGCTATGCCGCCCGATGTGCGGAAGGCCTGTGGCCTTCCGCACATCGCTACTTTAACCAAGCCGGGGCTATGCCCCTGCAGCGCGGGCGCAGCCCGAAATTTTTGCGCCTCATTTCCCGGCAAGTCCGAGACTTGCCGCACATCGGGCGGCAGGAGCCGCAATAACCATGCTGTAAACTTCATTAACTGCTTGTCAATAATATCGAGCGCTAGCGGCTCGACGGGCGAAGCTCGTGGACCGTGAGTAAAGAAATGGTTGTTGGGATGCCGTTCTCAACGCCGACTTTCAAGAGAGCCTGATAGTATTTTGGCGCCCCAGCCGAACCGCCCATCTGGCGCAGGCGCTCGGTGAACTCCTGCAGATAATTTTTGCTCGTGACGTACTCGGCGGCGGCTTCGGTGCCCGCGCTATGGCTGCCGGCGAGCACCATGACGGTGTTTTCATACAAGATATTCGGCTTGACCGTGATCAGCGCGTAATCCTCGACCAGGTCGCCATTTTGCTGACTGAATATTGGGCGATACTCCCGCTCCTCGCCCGGCTGTGGACGGCGATTTTCAATCATTGCGCTGTTGGTGTGAACGAAATCCTCGGTGATGGGCAGCTTCCCCGACCAGTCGTTGGACAAGAAGCCGCCGAGCAGGATGACGTCGTGATTCTTCAAGTCATCGGCGCTGACGGTGCGGGATTGCTTGAGGGCCAGGCTGCGTTCGGCGCTGCGGAAAAGGTCAGTCAGGCGGTAAAGCCCGACCGCTTCACCGACCCCGGTGAAGGTGTCGAGCGAAAGGATCAATCGCGGATGGGGCGTGATGTTGTTGACCGCCGTGGAGCGCGACGCTTGAGCGAAATGGGTGATTTCGGTGGCTTGCGTCGCGTTCAACTCGATCGAGCGTTTAACCCGGGCTTGAGGGTCATTGCCCGCGACTATCAGGCAGCTCAACGGATTGCTCAATACGAGCAAGGTCGGATCATTCTTATTGAGAAACGGCTCCCAAACGGCGTTGGATAAAGGTTGAATCTTCTGCGCCTCAGCCGCTTGCATTTGACGTCGCATCTCGCGATTGGAGAACACGCAGAAGGCGAGGGCGCCAGTCAGCAGGATCACGCCGCAGCCGATCGCCCAAATCCGGAAGCGGTTTGGCGCCGCAGTCATCACTTCGGCAGACGGCGCCCCGGCGGTCATCTCTTCGATTGAGCCTGGCGCCGGCGCGGGGCCGGGTTCCGATTGTCGCGATGGTCGTCGCGTAAACTGCGGTTCGTAGCTCCCGACGGGGATTTGAAGCCTGATCGCGTCATCAGTCCCTTCGCGCTGGTAATACATCTCCAGCTTTTTGCGCACATCGTGCGCGACCACGCGGACGATCGGGTCCTCGGCAGGGTGATAGGCCGCGCCGCGACTGAAGACCTCACGCCCGATCAGATATTCATTTAACTCCGAGGCGCGATCATTAAGATAGAAGTCGCAGATCATGCGAAGGAATTTTCGCTTCTGGGGCGCGTGCGAAAAATACTTGCTGCCAAGAATCGACTCCAGAGTCTGGCGAACTTCTGCTGGCTTGATCGCGGGCGGGTCAGTCGAGAGATTGTGTGCTTGTTCTGACATAGATGGTCTACGGTCCTCTGATTGAGGGCAATCTCTGCCTGATGGCTAAAAAGCCGCAACAATGAATTGTCGGGCCACTTAAGACTCAGGCGCTTTCCTGTTAAGAGTTGCTATTAACTGTTAATTCGCATCAAAAATTTTCGCCATTGCCCTCGGCGCTGACAGGTTCTAAATGAAGCGTCTACGTCAAATCATTAACCGTTAAATGGCTGTAAACAGATTGATTATATTTGATCCTTGAGTATTACTGCCATCGAGTTGAATATCACTATAAATTATAGTGAAAAAGTAAATCTCTCTCCACCTTTGAGGGCTTTGCCGGGATGGCAATCGATCGCCGATTTCCGCGGCGTGAAAGCAATCCACATTCCGTGATGCGGAATAACTGTTGATCACCAGTGCAGCCGACCGCTTCGGCAAGAATTAAGTGTTCCGATTGCCGGAATCCTCACTGGGAGATGAACCCCATTCTTATTCAAAGGAGGGTCCTAATGTTAAACGAAAGGGGTCTGCCCGCATTGCGCGGGTTGATCTATCTGACAACGATCACTCTGCTGAGTTTGCTCTCGGCTGTCGCAATCCAGGCCCAAACCAGCACGGTGGGCAACATTAACGGGACTGTACGAGATCCGCAGGGCGCCGGAGTTCCCAGTGTTGAGATCGTATTGAAAGAGGAGCGAACAGGGTTTTCGCGAAACGTCAAAACCGATGATAATGGGTTCTACTCGGCTCTCAGTCTGCCGGCAGGCGTTTACACCGTGACCGCTTCTCCTCATGGATTCAAAAAGTCGGCCAACACGGGGTTGCAACTGCACGTCAGCGAGAACCTGACCGTAAACTTCTCCCTTCAAGTCGGAGAGGTGTCGGAAACGGTCACCGTCTCCGGCGAGGCAGCTCAAGTGGATACCACCGGTGGCAAGGTCAGCAGCCTGGTTTCGGAGAAACAGGTCACCGAACTGCCACTGAACGGGCGCAATTATGCCGCGCTTGTCACCATGATTCCAGGGATTTCAACCGCCGGGTCTTTTGCCGCTCGCGGCACCGGCCTTGATTCCAACGTGGACATGGCAGTCAACGGGAACCAGTCGAACGCCAATCTGTGGACGGTTGACGGCGTCAACAACATGGACGTGGGGTCGAACGCCACCTTGCTGGTCTTTCCATCGGTTGACTCCATCCAGGAATTCCGTGTCGAGCGCAATGCATTCAGCGCGGAGTACGGCCAGGCGCAGGGCGCCGTTATCAACCTGATTACCAAAGGGGGCGGCAATCAGTTCCACGGCTCGGCCTTTGAATTTCTACGCAATGACGCGCTCAACGCGACGGATTACTTTCTGAATACGTCGGGCGACCCCAAGCAAAAATTGCGGTACAACAACTTCGGCTTCAACGTCAACGGGCCGATCAAGAAGGACCGGATATTTTTCTTCTATTCTGAAGAGTGGCGCCGTGAAAGGCGTGGCACCGTTTTGAGCTCCCATGTCCCGACCGCGCAAGAACGGGTCGGAGATTTCAGCGGCCTGCTCACTGCCGGATTACCAGTGGATCCTACTAACTGTCCGTTAAATGACGATGGGGAACCGGTCTGCCAACCCTTCCCTGGCAACAAAATTCCGGCAGCCCGGCTCAGCCAGGCGGGCCTGGCCCTCATGAAAATCTATCCCCTGCCCAATAATGCGTCAGATCCGACCGGGACTAACTGGATTTCTTCAACGATGGAGCCAGTCGCCACGCGTCAGGACCTCATCCGCGGCGATGTGACGATCAACAGCAAGATGAACCTGATGGTTCGCTTTATCAATGAGGCCTGGGATCGCAAAAATGCGGCTGGCAATTTCTGGGGCGACACGCCCTTCCCGACTCTGAGTTCGGATTGGAATCAGCCCAGCAAGAGCTTCGTCGTCAAACTGACAACCTCGATCACCCCATCCGCCATCAACGATTTCCAGTTCTCGCGCTCGGGCAATGACATCTTCGTGGCCACGAACCAGGCGGGCCAGGCGCTGAACGATGAGATCGCATCCAAATTCCCGACAGTCTTCCAGCGCGTCGAAGGGACTGGCCTTCCGACCGTGGACGGCTCAGTAGATGGATATCCCCTCTTGTGGCACCAGGCTCCGTGGGAGAACCATGAAGACCTATGGGTCTTTAGGGATGATTTCTCAAAGGTAGTGGGCAATCACAGCCTCAAATTCGGCGGGCTCTTCAGCCATAACATCAAGAATGAGCAGCCGAACGGCGCCAGCGGCCTTTACAATGTTCAGGAAGGTAACAACCGAACCGGCAATCTGATTTCCGAACTCCTGCTTAAAGATCTGCCAGTAAACCAGTACACAGAACTCGACCATCAGGAGACCGTGCAGGGACGCTGGCACGACATAGAGTTTTATGGGAACGACACGTGGAAGTTCAGTCCGCGGGTCACTCTCACTCTGGGGTTGCGGTGGTCGCGGTACGCCCCTGCCTACTCCGATAATGATCGCGTCACCAATTACATCCTGAGCCGGTATGACGGCGCGCATCCGCTGAGCGGTCTGGTTCAAGCCAATCAGGCCGGCCAGGCCGGGCTGACCCGCTCGTTGGTCAATCCATACAACAAGGGCTTCCAGCCGCGACTTGGAATCGCCTGGGACCTCTATGGCGACGGCAAGACCGCGCTCCGACTGGGAGTTGGACGCTACATGAGCCGCTCACAGGTCATCGAAGACCTGCTCCGAATGGCCGGCAATCCTCCCTGGACGACCACGGTTGATACCGGCTCGCAATCGGGAACTTCTCTGGCTGATTGTCCGGAATGCCGCAGCCTGGATACGATCGGCCCGGAATTGAAGAACGCGGTCGCGGGCGTGGGTTCAAACACCAGTTTCAATGCGACCAATCCTAACTTCCGGCCACCCGAGAGCTGGCAGTGGAACGTCACCATCTCACACGAAATCCTAAAAGATACCGTGGTCGAAGCTTCTTACATCGGCAACCATGGCACTCACATCTGGCGGCGCGGCGTGGAATATAATCCAGTGACGCTAAGCGCCAGATCACTGATTGCCCAGGCCCAACGGATTGACCCGGACAGCGTTCAAGACCTGCTGGACGCCAACCGCGTTCGCCAGGGACTGGGCCCCATCGATGGGACCGAATCCACGGGCAACTCCTCTTACAATGCCTTCCAGCTATGGCTTAACCGCCGCTTCTCCCAGCGGCTGGCTTTCCAGGCGGCTTACACCTGGAGCCACGCCATTACCAACATTCCGCTAACGTCATTCACCTCCGCCACGACTGACCCCTTCAATTATGACCTTGATCGTGGCACGGCGGACCTTGACCGCCGGCAAATGTTTGTCGCCAATGCGGTCTACGTGCTGCCCTCGTTCAAGAACTTGGGCGCATTCGCCAACCACATCCTTGGTGATTGGCAAGTCAACGGGATTCTCACACTGCTTGATGGTCACCCGATTGATGTCACCAGCGGAGCGGACACGGCCGGACTAGGCGACGCCGGCAACCAGCGTCCGAACCTTGTTCCGGGCGCGCCAATTTATCTCAAGTCGGGCAATCCGTTGGAGTACCTCAACCCCGCGGCGTTTGCCTTGCCTGGGGTCGGGCAATTCGGCAGTTTGGGACGTGGCGTCATCGTCGGGCCGGGCGTCAATAGCGTTGACTTCTCCATCAACAAGAACTGGCGAGTGCGCGAGCGTTATGGCATCCAGTTCCGCGCCGAGATGTTCAATCTCTTCAACCACGCAAACTTTACCGATGTCGATACCGGCCTGTCTTTCCAGAATGACGCTTCCAATGCGGACTTCGGAAAATCAACCAACGCGAACTTCGGCAAACTTAGTGGTAACCGTGGCCCACGGGAAATCCAGTTCGGCTTGAAGTTCACTTTCTGAGATAATCCAATCTCGCTGACCGTAAGGCGGAGGGCTGTAAGTATTCAGCTCTCCGCCTTGGTTTCTGCTACGGATATTTCTATGGGTCAAATCGAAGCCCCGATTTTTCTGTCCAACATTTTTCTGTCGGAATCAGGTCAAACAGAAAAATGCGGGACAGAAAATGGCGGCTTAGTGGCCGAGTGATTTGCGGAAGCTATGTATTTACGTTCGGTCTTCTTTCCTCTTCTGTTTCTGCTCGTCGTCGCCCCCTCCCCTCAGGATTCAATCCGACGGCATTATGAAACTGCGGAAGCGCACAGACGCGCGGGCGATCTGGCCGCCGCAGAAGCTGAATTTACCGCCATTCTGGCTGAAGGATACGACAGGCTCGGGAAAATCTACCTGGCGCAAAAGGCGTATGAGAAGGCGGCGCAGGCTCTTGAAGCAGCCGCTATTAATCAACCCGATTCCCAGGAGGCGCTCATTGATCTGTCAATAGCCTACTTCGACTCGGGACAGTATGAAAAAGCCTTCGAGCCGCTGCGCCGCGCGCTCGCGCGCAACCCTCAGAGCGCCGCCGCGCGCCAATTGCTGGGCAAGACCTGGTTCATGCGCGGGGAGTTTGCCAAGTCGGCGGCTGAGCTTGAAACGGCGCTGAAGCTCGCGACGCGCGATTACGACGTCGCCTACACGCTTGGGCTGGCTTACCTCAAACAGCGCCAACTTGCTCCGGCCCGTCAGATATTCAACCGGATGCTCCGCCAGCTTGGCGACCGGCCACAACTGCGCATCAACTTTGGCCGGGCCTACCGGGAGACAGCTTTTTATTTAGAAGCGATAGAAGAGTTCAAAAAAGCTAGCGCGCTCGACCCCAAATCTTCACGCGCCCATTACTATCTGGGACTGACTTACCTGTTGAAAGACGGAACCGCTGGATTCGGCGAAGCCGCCGAGGAATTCAGGATCGCGCTGGCCTCGAATCCGGACGATTACTTCGCCAACTATTATCTCGGAATCATTCACCTGAAAGAGAGACGACTGGAATCGGCGGTCGGTCTGCTGGAAAAGGCTTCCCGGATACAGCCTGACAATCCCGATCCCTACTTTCAGCTAGGAGAGGCCTATTTGGCGCTGGATCAGCGCGACCGCGCGATTGATGCGCTCAGAAAAAGCATCGCCCTCAATCCTTCCGTCAGTCACAATGATTATCAAGAAGGCAGGGCGCGATACCAGCTTGGTCAGGCGCTGCTCAAAGCAGGTCGGACGGAAGAAGGCGAGCAAGAGTTGAAGCTGGCGGCGGAGATAAAATCCGAAGGCCTCAAAGGCGATAAAGCGAAGACCGCCGCTTACCTCAACCCGGCCAGTTTGAGCGAGCCTGCCGGTAAAGTCCTTGAAATGGTTCCAGCCGTGGCTGAGACGAAGGCGCCGGATGAAAAGGCCGCCGGAGAGTTGAAGAGCGGCGCGGATTACTACGCTAAAGTTGTGGCTAGCGCCCACAACAACATCGGATTGCTGCGCGCCGAGCGGCAGGATTTTCGCGCGGCGGCTGAACAGTTCGGGCAGGCCGCCCGCTGGAATCCGCAACTGGGGGAGATTAACTTCAACTGGGGACTGGCCTGTTACAAGGCCGAGTTGTACCAGCAGGCGATTTTGCCGCTTGAGAGCGAACTGAAGATCAACCCGGCCAATGTCGCGGCGAAGCAGTTGCTCGGAACGAGCTACTTCATGACGGATAACTATGCAGGGGCCTCCGGATTGCTCTCCGATGTCATCTCGGTGAAAACCAATGACGCGGGCCTCTATTACATGCTCGCCATCTCGCTCATCAAGCAAAATAAACGGGAAGCCGCAAACCAGGTCGCGCAGCGGATGATCACGCTGCACGGCAGCAGCCCACAGCTTCATATCCTGCTGGGGCAGATGTACTACGACCAGGGCGATACGGCGAAATCGCTCGAAGAGTTAAAAGCGGCGCTGGCGCTGGACAGCAAGACCCGGCTGGCGCACTTCTACACCGGTATGATTCGCCTGAATCAGGGGGATCTCGACGAAGCGGCGCGGGAGTTCGAGAACGAGATCGCCATCAACCCGAATGATATTCAGGCCAAATACCATCTCGGCTTTGCGCTGCTGGCGAGCCAGAAAAGCGAGCGCGGGATCAAGCTCATGCGGGAAATCATTCAACTGCGGCCCGATTACGGCGAGGCACACTATGAACTGGGCAAGGCGCTGCTGCAACAAGGCGACACGAGGGAGGCCGTGGAGAGACTCGAAACGGCTGTGAAGCTCAAGCCCGACGAGGTTTATGTTCATTATCAACTGGGCCGGGCTTATCTCGCCGCCGGGCGCAAGGCGGAAGGCGAAAGCCAGATCGAAATCTCCAATCGGCTCAAAGCCAAGGGTCGCGGCCAGGCAAACCCCTGATGTTCGGAGTGGCGATGAAGCAGTATCACTTTTTTACCACTACTACCCTCAGAAAGGCGCCTAGCTTGCCATTCAGAACAGTCCGGCTCATGGCTACTTTCATCATCCTGTCGCTGGCCTTGTCAATTCCGATAGTCGGCGACCAGCCTGTGACGGTGCGATTTACTGACATCACGGCGCAGTCCGGGATCACATTCAGGCACGTGGCCTCGCCTGACAAGAAGTATCTGGTCGAATCAATGAGCGGCGGGGTGGCCGCCTTCGATTACGACAATGATGGTTGGCTGGACATATACTTCGTCAACTCGCTGACCGTTGATCTGATGAAGTCCGGCGGGAAAACCCGGAGCGCGCTCTACCACAACAACGGCGACGGAACGTTCACCGACGTCACGGACAAGGCCGGCGTCGGCGATGTGGGTTGGGGAATGGGCGCGGCGATCGGCGATTATAACAACGACGGTTTCGATGATCTGTATGTGACCTGCCTTGGGCCGGACCATCTCTTTAAAAATAACGGTGACGGAACGTTCACTGATGTTACTCAGGCTGCCGGTGTGAGTGACCCGCGATGGTCAACCGGAGCGGCTTTTGTTGATTATGACAATGACGGCAAACTCGACCTCTTCGTCGCCAATTACGTGGATTACGACCTCAAGAACCTGCCGGAGTTCGGCAAGGACAAAACCTGCCAATACAAAGGCATCGCGGTACAGTGCGGCCCCAGAGGCATGCGCGGCTCGGGCGATTCGCTCTTCCACAATAACGGCGACGGCACGTTCACCGATGTCTCCCAAAAGGCGGGCGTCTCCGACCCCAACGGCTATTTTGGGATGGGGGTGGTTTGCAGCGATTTCGACGATGACGGCCTGATTGATATTTTTGTCGCCGATGATTCGACGCCGAACCTGCTTTACCACAATAACGGCGACGGCGCGTTCAAGGAAATCGGTTTTGTCTCGGGCACGGCGCTGAGCGTGGACGGAGCCGAGCAGGGGAGCATGGGCGTGGCCGTAGGCGATTACGATCACGACGGGCGGTTCGATATTTTCGTGGCCAACTTCGTGGACGAGTACAACACGCTCTACCACAACGACGGGCGCAACGCCTTCACGGACGTTTCGTACAAGGCGAATGTCGCCGCCGTCAGCATGCCTATGGTCGGCTGGGGAACCCATTTCCTCGATTATGACAATGACGGCTGGGGCGACCTGTTCGTCGCCAACGGGCACGTCTATCCGCAGTTGCAGGGTTACCACCAACGCAAACTGCTGCACCACAACAACCGCAACGGGACTTTTACGGAAATCGCCGCGCAGTCCGGCGAGGCGCTGACGCAGGAGCGAGCTGGTCGTGGCGTGGCATTTGGCGACCTGGATAATGATGGCGATATTGACATGGTCGTCAACGATCTGGACGGCCCGCCGCAACTGCTACGCAACGACGGCGGCGCCGCGAACAACTTTGTGATGGTCAGGACGGTCGGCGTCAAGAGCAACCGCGACGGCATCGGCGCCAAGGTCAAAGTCGTCTCCGGAGATCTGACGCAAATCGACGAAGTGCGAAGCGGCGCGAGTTATATCTCGCAGAGCGACCTGCGGCTGCATTTCGGCCTGGAAAAACGGGCGAAGATAGACCTTATCGAAATTCGCTGGCCGAGCGGCGCGGTTGACAAGATTACCAACGTGAATGCGAACAAATTACTAACAGTCAAAGAAGGACAGGGCATCGTCGAGCAGAAAGA
Source organism: Blastocatellia bacterium (assembly GCA_035714085.1). Classification (GTDB taxonomy): domain Bacteria; phylum Acidobacteriota; class Blastocatellia; order RBC074; family RBC074; genus JAJVID01. The sequence goes on along the minus strand of DASTMP010000122.1, from coordinate 7,066 downwards.
TGTCAAGAAGACCGCCCTGATAACAGGCCGTTAGCCGCGCCGATCTTTTCTCAGAGGAGCGCTTCATGTCGCGGCGCCACGGCCTGAAACGATGAAAGCGCGCCACGTAGTAACGAATAAATTCGTTACTGCGTGGGTATTATGCGGAAATCTTTGTGTCGTCAAAGCAGGCCGTAAACGACCGGCCTAAAATCAGCCGTCCCTGCAGGGACGAAGAGGGCTAAGCAATTAAAGTGATACACCACTATCGAAAATAGAAAGGGATGATTCGATGAAAAGGCGCGTTCTGCTGGCGGCGTTTGCCTGCCTGATATTCACCACTCAGTTCGTTCAGGCGCAGAGCTTAAAAGTTCTGACCAATCATCTGGGCTATGAGCCTTCCGGCCCGAAGCATGCCGTCGTGCAAGGCAAGGAAGGCGACAGCGTGACCACATTCAAAGTCCGGGAATACCCGTCGGATAAAGAAGCGCTTTCAGGCGCGGCCACGAAAACCGGCCCGGTCAGGAAGTGGAAGGACTGGTCTTTCTGGACAATCGAATTCGACGGCGTCACCGCTGAAGGCGCTTACATCATCGAATGCGCCACGAACAAAGGCGCGATCAGATCGTTCCCGTTTGTGGTGGGCAAGAACCTGCTCGAACGGTACACGCTGTCCGACGTGATCTATTACTTCAAAGGGCAGCGCAGTTCCGGCCTGCTAGACAAGGCCGACCGGAGCGCGCCCTTCGCCGACCAGTCGGGCAAACGGGCCGACCTGCGCGGCGGTTGGTATGACGCGACGGGCGATTACGGCAAACACCTATCGCATCTTTCTTACTCGACCTATTTCAATCCGCAGCAGATACCGCTGACGGCGTGGAGTCTCTTCAAAACTTATGAGCAGCTTGAAAAAAGAGGTGAGCCGAATTTCAAGCAGTACAAGCGAAGGCTGCTCGACGAGGCGATGTACGGCGCGGATTACCTGACGCGGTCGAAGAATCCGAAAGGCTCGTTTTACCGCTCGGTAGGCGCCCCCGGCCCGGAAAAGAAGGCCGAAGACCGGCAAGTTTCCGCCGCGATGCGCGGCTTCAAGATCAAACAGAAAAATACCGAAGGCATTGACGGCGCGCCGACCGGGGACGAGCGGCCTGAGGCCGCCGAGGAAGTCGGCTATCGCGCGGGCGGCGGAGTAGCCATTGCCGCGCTTGCGATGGCCGGCGCCTACCAGGTCTCCGGCGATTTTAGCAACGCCGAATATCTGCGCGTGGCCGAAGAGGCGTTCGATTATCTGGAAAAGAACAACCTGTCGTTGACCAACGACGGCAAAGAGAACATCGTTGACGATTACTGCGCTCTGCTGGCAGCCACGGAGCTTTACCGGGCGACGAAAAAAGAACTATACAAAGCCGCAGCCGACAAACGCGCGAACAGCCTCATCAGCCGCCTCACGAGCAGCGGCGGTTATAGAAACTACTGGCGCGCGGACGACGGCGACCGTCCATTCTTTCATGCGGCGGACGCGGGTTATCCGGTCGTCAGCCTGCTCTATTACGCGGAGGTTGCCGACGACCGGATGAAAACGGCGGCGCTCGACGCGGTCAAAAAATCATTGAGCTTCGAGATGGATGTCACCGGCGAGGTAAACAACCCGTTCGGTTACAGCCGCCAGCTTGTGCAGAACAAGGCCGGCGTCCGCCGGACCAGTTTCTTTTATCCGCACGACGCCGAAACCGCTCCATGGTGGCAGGGAGAAAACGCGCGGCTCGGTTCGATGGCGACCGCCGCGCGGCTGGCCGCGAAATACTTTCAGGCTGACCGGGCGTTTCAGGCTAAATTGGAAGCCTTCGCGCTCAACCAACTGAACTGGATACTCGGCTTGAATCCTTACGACAGCTCGATGCTGCACGGCGTCGGGCGCAACAACCCGGACTACATGTTCTTCGAATCGTGGGAGTACAAGAACGCGCCGGGCGGCATCGTCAACGGCATCACCGCCGGCTTCAAGGATGAGGAAGACATTGATTTCCACCTGATGGTCTCGGAAACCGGCGCCGATCACGATTGGCGCTGGGGCGAACAATGGCTGCCGCACGCCGCGTGGTACATGCTCGCGGTGGCGGTTGGGAAGTAGACGTGGCGATACTCAACAAGTAATACTGCGAGTCGCGTGGGCCATCTTTTCCGCTGATGCTCAACGAGCGCCGAGACCGCTTCGTGATCATCCGCCTAAATCAAGTGAGGAAATTTATGATCGTCAAACCTCTGCGATTACGGTTGCCATTGTGGTTCTCGCTGGCGTTGGCTGGCGCGCTTGTGATTTGCGCTCCTGGCCTGTCCGGGCGGGCGCAACAGAAAAAAACCGGGCCGGGAGAGGCGGCGCGGAAATGGCAGGGCGTCCACTTACTCAATTACAACAATGACGCCGATCTGGAAAAGCTCACCGGCGATCTGCCGAAGCTGGCTGAGATGGGAATCAACTTCATCATACTGGAGGTTGATTATCACTTCGAGTTCCAGTCGCATCCCGAGTTGCGCCAGGGCGACAAACAGATTACGAAAGACGGCGCGCGGAAATTCGCCGCGGCCAGCCGCCGGCATGGCGTTCGTGTGATTCCTGAATTCCAGTGCATCGGGCATCAGTCATGGGCGAAGCAGACTTTTCCGCTGTTGACCAAATATCCTCAGTTCGATCTGACGCCCGGCGCCTTTCCGAATAACGAAGGACTCTACTGCCGCGAATGGGATGTCAACAACCAGGCGGTTTACAAGGTCGTCTTCGAGCTGTTGGACGAGATCATTGACGCTTTTCAGGCCGACGCTTTTCACATTGGCGCCGACGAAGTGTTTCTGCTCGGTTCGGACAAATCGCCTTCCACAAAGGGGGGGGACCCGGCGAAACTTTACGCGAAGGCAATCAATGACATTTACAAACACCTGGTCGAAAAGCGCAAAGTCGAAATGTTGATGTGGGGCGACCGCCTGATTGACGCGAATAGGTTCAACTGGGGCGAGTGGGAAGCGTCAAAGAACGGCACGGCTCCGGCGGTTGACATGATTCCGAAGGATATCATCATCTGCCCCTGGCATTATGAGCCGATGGAAGGCGGTTACCCGTCCATCCCGATGTTCATCGAGAAAGGGTTCAGAGTGCTTCCGACCAGTTGGCGCAAACCTGAGGCGATGAAGATGCTGGTCGAATACAGCTACAAGCGCGATTCCGCGAAGATGCTGGGCCATCTGTTCACGATCTGGGGCAGCGCGCGCGGGCCGCTGCCCGAATATCCGCCGATGGTCGAAGGCCTGAAATTGCTCAAGACGCTCGAAGGCCAGTAGTCATTCTCGGCCCCACTTTGATGCGTTCGATTGTCACAGTTGTTCTTTCCATGTCTTATCTATAAAAGTCGACTGCCACTGTGTTGGCGCCACTAACGAGAACTCCGACGCGCTCTTGCGGCTCCGGGCGGTATCTTCCAGAAAACAGCGCCGCGAAGGCCGCCGCCCCGCCCGGCTCGGCGACGATTCTCAATACCTTCCAAAGGGCTTCCTGCGCTTGCAGAATCTCATCGTCTGTAACCAGCGAGACTCCGCTCACGTATTTTTTCGCGATCGGAAACATCAGGGCGCCGACGCGGCGCGGGGCAAGAGAGTCCGCCGCGATCCCCCCGGCTTCGGCGTCGACCGGTTCCCCGGCCTCCAGCGCCCTGGAGAGCGTGGGGGCCTTCTCCGGCTCGACGCCGATGATCTTGATCTTGCCGCCATACCACGCGGCGATACCGCCGATAAGCCCGCCGCCGCCGACGGCGACAAGAATGGTGTCGAGCTCAGAAGCCTGGCCCTCGAGTTCCAGCCCCGTCGTCCCCTGACCGAGCAGCGTCTCTACCTGGTCGAACGCATGGACAGGCGCCGCTCCTGACCGAGCGACCCAGGATTCGCTTGCCGCGAGCGCGTCTGCATAGCGCTCGCCCGCTACGACCAACTCCGCGCCATAACCGCGGATCCTCTCCTTCTTCGCAGCGGACGCGACATCGGGCACGAAGATTTTCGCGGTCACACCAAGTCTCATAGCGGCGTAAGCGACCGCCACGCCATGATTGCCGCCTGAGGCCGCGACGACTCCGGCCTCCGGGGGGCGCCGACCGAGCAGGTTGGCGAAAGCGCCGCGCGCCTTGAACGAGCCCGAATGCTGAAGTGATTCCAGCTTGAAGATTATCCGAGACGGGCCGAGGTCGAAATCGGCGCCATCAGCTTCTATAACAGGCGTTTCGCGGATATAGGGCCTAATCCTCTGATAGGTCGCGGCTATACGGTCTCGATTGATCATGTCCTCCCACTTCTCTGTCATACTTGACATCTTAATCGGCAATTAGCAAAATGGCAATATGTCAATCGAACAAGCGATCCGGGCGCTCGCCAACGGGCGCAGGCTTCAGATTCTGGAATGGTTGAAGGACCCTGAAGCGCACTTCCCCCCGCAGGTCGACGGCGATCTCGTCAAGGACGGGGTCTGTCTCGCGTTCATCGCCGAGAAACTCGGCGTCAGCCAGCCGACCGCGACCGAGCACATGAAGGTTCTGTCGCAAGCGGGGCTTGTCCGTCCCAAGCGGATAAAGCAATGGACTTTCTACAAGCGTGACGAGACCCGCATCAAAGAGGTCAAAAGGGAGATAGCGAAAGTCTGACGACGCTCGACAAACCTGATGAGAGCCTGGTTGTGGCTGTCGATTCGCCGATTTTCCCCTCGCAGGGGCAAATTTAAGATCAAAGATTTCTATAAAGCCTACCGCAGCTAACCCCGTCCAATCATTCCTAAACGGATACAAGACAAACACGGTCCGCTAACTTTTAATGTCCGATTGTTCAGGATTGAATTCAATCAATGCGGTCTCTGGGGAAAACCAGGCAAACTGCCAGTTTGCCCTACCCTATTCTGAGGAAATAAATGTCCGTAGGAAAATTGTTGTGGCGCCTCGTTATTGCGCTGAGCGTCAGCCTCGTGGCGCCGGGCGCGTCCGGCGCCCAGTCTGCCACGCTTGCCATCGTTGGCTGCACAGTCATTGATGGAAACGGCGGACAGCCGCTCCCTGACGCGATTGTTGTGGTCAGAGGATCGCGCATCAGCGCCGTTGGCCCGCGCGCATCCGTTCGGATTCCGGATGGAGCGACCGTCATTGACGCGAAAGGCGGCTACACGCTACCCGGATTCATAGATACGAACGTTCATCTCTCCCTATATGGCGGCGTTAAGGACCGTTACGAAACGCTGGTCAGGTATCACTCTCGCCAGAACGAGATCGCGCTCGAAGCCGCGCAGATCCAATTGAAATATGGCGTCACCACGGTTCGTGACAGCTACGGCATGCTCATGCCGCTCATACACGCGCGGGACGCAATCGCGCGCGGCGAAGCGGTGGGAGCGCGGATTCTGGCTGCGGGCAACATCGTCGGATGGGGCGGGCCTTATTCGGTGAGTTTCAGCCTGATTCCCGAAAGGGATTTGACGCTCTTCCAGGAGCAGATGAACGACTCAATCACCCAGGGCGGCGGTGAAGACCTGATGGATCTGTCGCCTGAGGAATTGCGCGTCGCTATCAACAAATACCTGGACAAGGGGCCGGACTTCCTCAAATACGGCGGGACGAGCCACTTCTCGCAGCCCACGCTCATCGGTTTCTCGCCGGAGGCGCAGAAGGTCATCGTAGAGGAGACACATAAGCGCGGGCGTGGGGCCGAAACTCATTCCACTACCATCGAAGGGTTGCGGATATCGATTTTGGCCGGGATTGACTTAATTCAGCACCCGGAGATCCTAACCCCCAGAGAGGCGCCGGACGACCTCGTCCGTCTGATCCGGGAGCGGAACGTGATCTGCTCGATGCTTTCGAACACGATGACCGGCGACGCATGGCGTAAGAACCTGAAGACCAAAGAGGAGACGCGGAAGAAACTTCAGGAGGCTGAGAAGATGGGGGACGCTCGCGCCAAAACCTCCGCCGAGGAACGGCGGCGGGACGCTGACCTCGGCGTCAGTCTAGAAACGCGACGACGAAACGCGCAGAAGCTGATCCAAGCCGGCTGCACTGTTACTGTCGGCACTGACAGCTATTGGGGCGCGGCGCCAGAGCTCTCCCGCGAGCCAAAACCGGATTATCAGAATCACGGCATCGGCACGATCATCGGCATCGAGGGGTTGGTCGAGCTCGGTATGACCCCTGCCCAGGCGATTACTGCCGCCACCAGAAACGGCGCTCTTGCCTGCCACAAGCTTGACGAGTATGGCACAATCGAGGTCGGCAAGCTGGCGGATATACTGATTCTGGAGGCCGACCCCCTTGCCGACATACACAACATCCGCAGACTAAAATCAGTGATAAAGGAAGGGCGAATGATTGATCTAGCTCGCTTACCTGAAAAACGTGTGCTCTCATCGAGCCAGAGCCAGACGGGAGGACGACCCTGACCTTCGCCCCGCCGCCCGACTCCGGCTTGAAGCCGCGATAGAGCGACAATTACAACTTCGTTATAAGAGGAGCGATTATGAAACCCGGAAGAAAACGGTTCATTCTTAGTATTGTCGCGGCATTATGCCTTTGGGCTACCCCGGCGACTATAGCGCAAAGCGATCGGGCGACCGCCAAAAAACCGCCGCGTGATTATCCCGTCAAACCTGTGCCTTTCACCGCTGTGCATTTCAACGACGTCTTCTGGGCGCCGCGAATCGAGATCAACAGGACGGTGACGATCCCCTTCGCCTTCGAGAAATGCGAGGAGACGAAGCGCGTCTACAACTTCGAGCGCGCCGCCGCCGCGCTCCGGGGAGAAGAGATCAAGGATAAGACGCCGCCCGGCTACCCTTTTGATGACACCGATATCTACAAGGTGCTCGAAGGCGCTTCTTACGCGCTCAGCGTACACCCTGACTCCAAGCTTGAAAGCTACCTGGACGGCCTGATCGCGAAAATCGGCGCGGCCCAGGAGAAGGACGGATACCTTTACACCACTCGCACGATCAACCCCGCGCACCCCCACCCGTGGGCTGGGACGGAGCGATGGACAATGGAGAAAGTCGACAGCCACGAGTTATACGACC
>DASTMP010000121.1:0-32282 GCA_035714085.1 Blastocatellia bacterium | reverse complement strand
GACGCACGCCCGCCGGCTGCGCCGAGGCGCGAAGACCTAAGGCGAATGGCGATAAAAGCAACACAATCGCTAATGCGCGAATTATGATTCGCCCTCCATCTTTCAATCTTTGTAATTTACATCCCAACATTTTTCTAGTTTTCCTTCCCCTGGGAGCGCAGGCGCTCTTGCCTGCTCGCATCCCTTAATGTTGCCGGGGTGGAACCTGCTGCTGATCCTGCCGCGGTTTTTGATCCTGCTGTTGAGCCGGTTGTTGAGCCGGTTGTTGAGCCAGTTGTTGAGTCGGCTGTTGAGCCGGTTGCTGACTCTGTCGCGGGACCTTGATCATCCGCCCCGCGCTCGACCCGGCGTTGAGCACCTCTTTCCTTACCGCCTCGGCCCTCTGCACATCTTCGGAGAGTGCGGCCGACGGCAGCGCTGGCAGGCCCTTATCGGCCATCATCTCCTTCGCCCTGTTAATCGGGAGGTGAACGATCCCACCTGACTTACTTACCCAGCCATAACTGGTGAGTTTTTTGTCCCAATCCTTGCGAAGATTCTCCATCGCGTCGAGCGGGAGATCGGTGGGCTTATCATCTTTTCCTGGCGCGCCCTGCAGCAACGGTTCGGGTGGCAGTTTGCGGCCCTGCGCTTCGACCTCAGTCGCCTTCTGCTCTTTGTTCGACTCGTCGAGCTTCCGGAAGCCGAAATCCAGCCCTTTGACCACGAAGAAGACGAATGCCGTGGCGATGAACAGGACGGCCAGAAATAGCAGGACCGGCTTCGGCGACACCGCGGCGGTTTCGACCTGACCGTGCTCCGAATCATGCGGGTCGTGGCCATGATGTGGTTTATGATCGCTCATATTTCAAATCTCATCGATCGGTACAGCGCCGCGCGTATGCAAGCGGTTGTCTTATCAGTTAGCCGCTCAAGCGCGGTACTGCGCCGGTGTCCAAATTTCAATATCCCTCGGCGCTCACAAGATGCTCGCCCCTGACCAACACCTCGGGCAGTTGAGGATCGTTGTACGGAAGCAACGCGCGTTGGCGCAGTTGATAGAAGAACCAGCCGAGCCAGAGGCCGCCCACTCCGACCACCGCGGCGGCGTAATTGATGTAACCCGCGACCGACAGCCCGTGATGCGCGCCCTGCTGACCATGTCCGATTTCGAACTCCGGCGCGATCATCCAGAGCAGATCGGCGAAGCGCATCGCGATCAGCAGCCACGCCACCGCCATCAGGCGACGCCGGTTGTGCTTCAGGTCACGCGACAGCAGCAGCATAAACGGCAGCAGGAAATTGAGCAGGATCAACGCCACGCCGATCCAACGCCACTGGCCCTTGAACCGTTCCAGGTACCACGGAATCTCCTCAGCCAGGTTGCCCGACCAGGTGATCAGCAACTGCGAGAACGAGAAGTAGGCCCAGATCATCACCACTGTCAGCAACAGCTTGCCCTGATCGTGAAAATGTTTCGGATTGTATACGCTCGACATCGGTTCGCGCCCCGACAGGTATACGCCGATCGTTATCAGGAACGACAGCGCCACAACGCCCTGCCCGATCAACATCACCAACCCGAAGATAGTGGAGTACCATTCGGTATCGAGCGACATCACCCAGTCAACCGCCGCAAACGTGATTGCAAAAGCGTAGATCACAAATCCGGGACCGCTCAGATTTTGCGCCCGCTGCACGGCGCCCATGTCGCGGTCCTCGTCCTGCCGCTTCGACCACCTGCGCATTAAGGCCGCAAGGCCGATCCAGATGGCGAAATAAATGACGCCGCGAATGATGAACCAAGGCTGATTAAGCCACGCGCTCTTGTGCGCAACCAGCTCGAGCTTTGCCTCATCCGTGATCGCGATCGGGTCCATCCACCCGTAAAGGCTTTTCAGCCCGATGGTGGCGATCGGCAAAAACATGATGAACATCAGCCAGAGCGTGTGCGATCCGGCTTCGAGCTGTCGCCTGATCAACAATCCCCAGCCCGCGCCTCCCAGATATTGGATCATCAAAAATCCAAGACAGCCGAGCGCGATGCCTGTCCAGAAGATAAATGCGACCAGATAAGAACGAAAGAAAGTGTCTTTGGCGGCGCCCGAAACGACCGCGCCGATAACCCAGAGGATGACGCCGACCAAACCGACGCCTACCGAGATGTTTTGGACTCGTCCGAGATCAGCCGGAGGAGTGTAATTATTGTTCGTCAATTGCCATGTCCTCCCGAGGGGGAATTTGGAGCCGGCGCGCCAGTTTCCGATGAATTATGCGAGCCGGATTTCTCGCCCGCCTTATCGGCCTCTTCCAACTTTTTCCTGTCGTCGGCGTTCAGCTCGTCATACTTGGAGCTCTGACTCATCTGCAGCGTGCGGATGTAGGCGATGATCTTCCAGCGGTCTTCAGGAGTCACGACCTCGGCGTAACTCGGCATCGCGCCGAAGCCGTTGGTCATCACGTCGTAGAAATGGCTGGTCGGGGCTTTAAGCAAACGCTCGTCAGTGTAGTTCGGGGGATGGCGGAACCCTCGCATCGCGACCATTCCTTTGCCGTCACCCAATCTGCCGTGACAGGGCAGACAGGTGATGTTGAACCGGCTCTCGCCGCGATCGAGAATCTCCATGATCTCTTTCTTGCGGGTCTCGGGGTCCGCGCTGAGCTTGAACGGGAATCCGTCTTCGCCTACCGAACCGACCTCACCTGGCACAGCCGCCTTCGGCGCGGCGACGGCCAGCGCCAGAGAGCCGCGCGCGACCACGCCTTCGGGCGGCTGCCGGTTCGCGCCTTCCTCATAAGCTTGGTAACGCGGGTTGTCGTGCATGTCCTGGCGACAGGCAGAGACCGAGAAGACCGCCGCCAGACAAACGACCAGACCTGATATTTTCAATCTACTTTTCGACATTGCTCACCTCTATCGCTCCCAGGCTCTCGAGGAATGCGCGAGTCTCCGCCCCGTTGTATTTCGGATCGTCCGATTTGACGCACAGGAAGAAGCGATCCTGCGAGGCGCGGGCGAAACTCGGCGCGTTGAAGGCCGGGTGATAAGGCTGCGGCAACCGGCTCATCAACAGATTGCCGATGAAGGCGCCGAACGACGCCAGCAGCACCGTGGACTCAAACGTGATCGGAATAAACGCCGGCAGGCTCAACAGCGGACGCCCGCCGACGTTGATCGGAAAGGCGATGGCCGAAGTCCAGTATTGCAACGAGAACCCGCCCAGCGCGCCGAGGATGCCGCAAATCAGCGTGCACAGCGCCACGTAATCGCGGTGGTAGCCGATGGCCTCCGAAAGCCCTTCGATCGGAAATGGCGAATAGGCGTTGATCCGGCGATAACCCACCTCGTAGGTTCGGCGCGCCGCCGCGACGATCGCGCTCGGAGAGTCGAACTCGGCCATCAGGCCGTAATTCCCTTCCCCTCCCACCTTCGTCAACGCTTCTTGTCCAATCAGTTCTTCTTGGGTAGTCATAATTCTCTTTCAGAGAGGATTTACAGGATTCGTCAGGATTGTCCTCCATATCATCCTGATGAATCAGTTAAATCCTGTCCCCTTTTTATTCAATCCCCATACTGCGGGAGCGGCGATGAGCCGATTGGCCCGTGACCGTGCTCGCGCTCAATTTCCTTGACCTTTTTCTCGTCCACATTGCCTTCGGGCAGCAGCGTCTTCATTTCGAAGATCGGGATCATCGGGACGAAGCGGATGAAGAGGAACATCAGCGTCAGGAAGAAGCCGACTGTTCCGAAGAACATCGTGAAGTCGAAGATCGTCGGGTAATACATGCGCCACGCCGACGGGGTGAAGTCGCGGTTGAGGCTCATGACGATGATCACGAAGCGCTCCAGCCACATGCCGATGTTGATGACCAACGAAATGATGAAGACCACCGCCAGGTTATCGCGCATCTTCTTCACCCAGAGCAACGACGGTATAGCCACATTGCACAGGATCAGCAGCCAGTACATAAATCCGTACGGGCCGAACATGCGGTTCTTCATCATGAACTCCTCGAAGGTGGCGCTGCTGTACCAACTGAAGAACGCTTCCATCGCGTAACCGTAGGCGACGATCAATCCAGTGGCCAGCATCACTTTGCAGCAATTTCGGATGTGGCGCAGAGTGATGAAATCTTCGAGGCCGTAAAATTTGCGCACCGGGATGGCCAGCGCGAGCACCATCGCGAATCCGGCGTAAACCGCGCCCGCGACGAAATAGGGCGGGAAGATGGTGGCGTGCCAGCCCGGCACGATGCCGGTCGAGAAGTCGAACGACACGATCGTGTGTACCGAGAGCACCAGCGGCGTCGAAAGCCCGGCCAGCAACAGGTAGGCCGTCTCGTAACGATGCCAATGGCGCGCGTCGCCGCGCCAGCCCAACGCCACAACGCCGAAGATGATCCTTTGCCATTTCTTCCTGGCCGTGTCGCGCAGGGTGGCAAAGTCGGGGACCAGTCCCATAAACCAGAAGAGCACCGAAACCGTCAGGTAGGTCGTGACCGCGAAGACATCCCACATCAACGGGCTGCGGAAGTTCGGCCACATGCCCATAGTGTTCGGATGCGGAATGAGGTAATAGTCCATCCACGGCCGGCCAGTGTGGAGCGCCGGAAACATCCCCGCGCAGGCGACCGCGAAGAGCGTCATCGCCTCGGCGAACCGGTTGATCGAGTTGCGCCACGATTGGCGCAGCAACAGCAGGATCGCCGAAATCAGCGTGCCCGCGTGCCCGATGCCGATCCACCAAACGAAGTTGATGATGTCGAACGCCCAGGCGACCGGAATCGAATTGCCCCAGATTCCCACGCCCTTCAGCAGCAGATAGGCGATGGTGTTGAACAACATCACCGACCCCAGAAAGACGATCGCGAATCCGAAGATCCAGCCCTTCTTGAAGCCGCGCATCAACACGATGTCGCTGATCTTTCTAGTGATCGAGGTGAAAGTCTGACCAGGCCCCACGACCGGAGGGCGAAGATCGACGTAGCCTGCGGCCTCTCTCTTTGCTTCAGCCATGCTTTTCTCCTGAACTGCTGCGATCGTCGCCGAGTTCCGGGTTCGGGTTTTGGATCGCGGCCAGATAACTCGCGCGCGGGCGAGTGTTCAATTCCCCCAGCGCCTCGTAATTGCGGTCTTCCTTCTTCAGTTTCGCCACGCGGCTCGACGGGTCGTTGATGTCGCCAAAGATGATCGCCTCGGTCGGGCAGGCCGACTGGCAGGCGGATTGAATCTCGCCATCCCGCACCCGGCGGTTCTGCTTTTCGGCCTCGATCTTGGCGTTCATGATGCGCTGGACGCAGAACGTGCATTTCTCCATCACGCCACGCGAACGGACAGTGACTTCCGGATTTCGCGCGAGTTTCAGACTCGGCGTGTCCCAATCGCCGTAGAGCAGGTAATTGAAGCGGCGCACTTTCCAGGGGCAGTTGTTCGAACAGTAGCGAGTGCCGACGCAGCGGTTGTAGACCTGCACGTTCAGGCCCTCGGCGTCGTGAACCGTGGCGTTCACGGGGCAGACCAGTTCGCACGGCGCGTTCTCGCAATGCTGGCACATCATCGGCTGGAAAAAGACCTGCGGGTTCGCGGTTCCGCCGCGGAAGTAGGTGTCAATCCGCAGCCAGTGCATGATGCGCCCCCTGATGACCATCTCCTTGCCGACGACCGCCGTGTTGTTCTCGGATTGGCACGCGACCACACAGGCGTTGCAGCCGACGCAGGCGTTTATGTCGATTCCCATGCCCCAGGCGTAGCCGCTGTATTTCCAATCGTCGGGGTTATACATCGTCAGTTCACGGCCTGGTTTGTGCGCGCCGTGATGCAGAACCTGCGGATTCTTTTTGTACTCTTCGAGCGTCGTCGTGCGGATGATGTGGCGATCGGTCAGGTCGTTCCGCTCGGGGATGTAGGCTTCGACGCTGATGCCGCTCGCGTCGATGCTGAAATGCTCCTGCGACGCGGCCAACTCGTATTTGCCTTCGCCCTTCTCGAGCTGAACCTTCTCGGCGGCGATGAACGGCGTGTTGACGGTGCGGATCGCATAGGTGTTAAAGCCATGTCCATTGCCTACGCCGCCCGCGCGCTGGCGTCCGTAACCCAGATAGACCGTCACCGAATTGTCGGGGTGACCGGGTTGAACCCACGCGGGCATATCCAGAGGAGGGAGGCCTTCGTTGACCATGCGGACCATCTTCGCGTTGGCGTTGTACGGCTCTTCTTCCGGCGCCAGTCCCAAATCGTTCGCGGTCTTCTGGCTGATGATCGCGAAATTGTCCCAGGTAATCTTATTGATCGGCTTGGGAAGCTCCTGCAGCCAGGAATTGTTGGCGAAGCGCCCGTCGTGAACGCACGGGTCGACGCGGAAGACGATCTCGTATTTGCCCGGCGTCGCGGGCTTAATCGAGGCGGCCAGGTCGCCCTTGAGCGCGACGGTCTTGGGAGGCAATGCGGAGTTCGCGATCACTCCGTCGTGAAGCGACTGCTTCCAGGTCTGGTCGAAATTGCCGGCGCTGAATTGCGACTGTGTCCTCCAATAATCGCGGACGATTTCATGGCTGATCTTGCCGCCCTCATCGAGCATCGCCGCGAGCAGTTCGTGCGGCGATTTGCTGTTGTAAAGCGGCTGGATCAGCGGCTGGATGATTGAGACCGAACCGTCGTAAGCGCGCGCGTCACTCCAAGCCTCCAGGTAATGAGTCTCGGAGACGTGCCACTGGCAATTGACGGCGGTCTCATCGTTGAACAGCCCCATATGGACGCGCTTCGGGGCCTTTTTCATCATTTCAATGAATTTCTGGCCCCCGCCGAAGACCGGCGCGTTGTAGGCCGGATTGGCGCCGATGATTACCAACAATTCGACCTTGCCAGCGTTCAAATCGCCGACCAGGTCAGTGATCGAGGCGATCTGATCGGCCGGATCGATCTCGAGCGGATCGGTGTAATAGAGCGTGCGCGTGGGCGCGCCCAGGGCGGCGTTGATCGCGTGGGCGATGGCGTGGACCGAAGCGGACTGATGTTCGCCTGCGATGACGATGCTCTTGCCGCTACTCGCCTTGAGGTCCTTGGCCGCGACCTCGGCGAATTTCGCGGCGTCGCCAGTTAAATTCGCCGACGGCAGGCCGGAGACCCCGACGGCGGACGCGACCGCGATCGCGAAAGCCTCGACATCGATCGCCCTGATCGGCAATCGGTGATCGGCCTTGGCGCCGGTAGCCGTCAGCGTGCTCTCGGCGACGTAGAGGCGGTTCATCTCCTTCGAACCGTCGGTCAACCTGCGACGACTTATAAAATCGCGCGCGTAACGGACGCTGCCCGGCCCGCTGGTCAGAAAGTCAGCGTCGAGCGAAAGCACGCAGTCGGCCTTGTCAAATTGATAAACCGTGTTGACCGGCTGGCCGAAGGCCATCTGCGCTCCAAGGCGCGCCCCGTTGCGTGAAGCCGGCTCATAGACATGCCATTTCGCCTGCGGGAACGCGGCCTTCACCTTTTTCACCTGATCGGCGAAGGTTGGCGAAGTCGATGTCTCGGTCAGGATGCGCAATCCGGCCCCTTGCTTCTTGCGCTGGTCCTCAAGGGCCTGGCTGAACCAGTTCAGAAATTCGCCCCAGGTCTGCGGGTTGCCCAGATTGAGCATGGTCTGCGAACGGTCAGGGTCGTAGAGCGTGAGCACCGAAGCCTGTTCGTAAACCGTCGTCCCGCCAAGAGATCCTGGATGGTCGGGATTGCCTTCGATCTTAGTCGGGCGGCCTTCGTGGCTCTCGACCAGCAGCCCTGAAGCCACGCCGCCGAGCGGCATCGCCGTCGCGTAAAATTGCGGCTTGCCCGGAACCAGCCCGTCAGGCGTCTTAACATAAGGCACTATGAGTTCTTTTGGCTGGTTGGTGCATGCCGTCAGACCGGCGAAGGCCAGGCTGGCGCTCATCAGCTTCAAGAAGTTTCGGCGGCCCGTCGGATCGAGCCAGGATGGATCCGCCTCGGATGGATTGACGGCGGGAAATTCGCGGTGAAGAAACTCGCGGAACTTTTCGGTGTCGGCTAGCTCTTCCAGGCTTCTCCAAAATTCCCGTTTTTTATCAAGGCCCTTACGAATTTTATCGCGTATCGGCGCGACATCGTGATGATGATCTCGATGAGACATTGCTTTGGTTGTTGGTGGTTGGTGGTTAGTGGTTGGCGCTTGGCCGAAGCGGCAGTGTTGAAAACCGCTTTCCGCCAATCACCAACAACCAGACGCCAACCACTTAAATCTATCTATGACAGGTTGAACAGCTCGTCAACACATCGGTCTTCTGGATTTTATATTTCTTGGCAAGCTCACTGCCCTTTTCGGCTTGATCGGCAGGCGGCTTCCATTCCATATTGGTGATGTCTTTCTGCTCTCGTAAGACCTTTTCGGGGTTGCGATGGCATTCGACACACCACTCCATCTGCAGCGACGATGTGTTCCACATCAAAGGCATATGATCTACCTGCCCGTGACAAGTCGAACACCCGACGCCTTTGTTGACGTGAATGCTGTGGTTGAAGTAGGCGAAATCAGGGAGGTCATGCACGCGCGTCCATTTGATCGGTTCGCCGTCGCGCCAGCTTTTGCGCACGATTTCCAGGTAGGGACTATTTGCAAATAATTGCGAATGGCAATTCATGCACGTTTTTGTCGCTGGCATTCCCGCGCTCGCCGCCGTCTCGACGGTCGTATGACAATATCGGCAATCAATCCCGTCATCGCCCGCATGGTGCTTGTGCGAGAATTGAACCGGCTGCTCCCGCGCCACGAACGCTTTTGTTACAAACGGTGAACGATTGAGTTCTAAGAATAGCCAACTACCCAGCCCTAGAAGTAAAAGGACTCCGACTATGCTCAATCGCGCAAGCGTATTCGTGCTGCGGGTGAAGAGTTGTGGCATATAAAAAAACCTCCACCTCGCTTGGAGATAAATTTTCTATTTAGCGCCCTAGACTTGCTCACTTATGATGAAGAACCCGAAGCTTGTGAAATTTCGGATTTGTTAAGGCGCAAATCTTCTCCGCTATCAATAAAAATGTCAAGGCCACTTCTGAAGATTAAGTAGGGGGGCATATCCCGAGCCAGAACGGCTCGGCGACGGAAGGGGCGGGAAAAACCCGCCCCAACCCGGGGATCGCATTATTTAGATGTGGTGCTAATAGTGCCGCTGCCGCTGGCGAGAGTGCGCTGAGCCTCATCTTTAACCTCGAAATTAATACCCGCCATCGCATACTTAAGCGGCACAAGGAACGGCACGCTCCCCTGTGACGTTGGGATGTACGCCTGGCGGACGTCTTGGAAATCGCCCGCGCGCAAAACGACGGTAACATTTTTAATGGGATACTGCGCTGAGAGTTCCAATTCGAGCGTCGCGTTATCGTTAGCGACCGCGATTTGACGCAGAGTCGCAGCAACCTGCCCTGGACCATTTTCTACCTGGGGCGTCGGGTTCGGCGAACCAGCGCCGCCGCCAGCGCCGGCGTCGCCTTGGGCGCCCGCAGCATTAGCTTGCGATTCAACATTAGCTTGTGATTCAACATTCTGGACTTGAGGTGAGATCGGCTGCGCCGTCTCAATATTCTGGACCTCAGGCGGGACTTGCGGCTGCGTCCAGTTAGTGGCGTCGTAAACGCCAGTGACGTAAGACGGCGGGGCTTCCTGCGCAATATTCGGATCGGCAGGCCCCGTCGAATTTGCGGCGCCAGGAACCTGCGTGGGCGCCTTTAGCGGAGCGAGAGACGCGCCGCGAATCAGGCGAGCCGTTCCGTTCTGGTCATAGACCATTAAAATCCAGGCGCCATTCGTCAGCGTCGCCTCGTCCACCGGGAATAGCGCTTCCTTATCCGGCGGCAGCGTAATTTGTATCGGCATGACATCCTGCTGCTTTAGATCCTCGCTGAGCGAAATGCGCGCGACGCCGCTGAAACTTCTCTCCGAATCAGAGTTGCGTAGCGTCATCCACATCCGCCCACCTATCATTTCGATAGAGCCTTGCAACCGCGGAGACGTGTTGTTGATGCGAGATCTGGAGGTCGGCGAGCCCACCGTCATGGATGTCGATGACGTCGGAGTCAAGCCCCCTCTGCCGATCTCAGGCGCGGCCGCATTCAACGAACTAGAGCTTGCGCGCGACGGAGGCGGCGTTGACGGCGCTGGCGACGAAGGTGGCGTGTTGGCGATGATTCCGCTCGGTGGCGAGACGATGTTTCTCGGCAGCGAGACGATGTTTAATGGCGCGGAGGCGCCCAGGAATTTCGTAATGTTGTTATTCAAACTCCAACCGCGCGAACCAATAGCGGCGGACAGGTTGACGAGTTCGCGACTGAGAGCGGAGTTACCGTTCCGAAGGGTTGTACCGGTCCGAAGGGTTAGATTGATGCTCTCGCTCGAAAGCAACAGCCATCCGCGCGAGCCGATGGCGGCGACCACATCAATCAATTCCGTCCCGAACTGTATTCCCGGATACTTTTGAGGGCGCTTTTGAGCGAAGATTTGGATTTTCCAGTTTGAATTTAAAATAGCGCCGTCTTTTAGCGCTTTAACTTTAGCTGGACGCTCATAAGCCGCGATCGCGTAGGATTCGAGCAAACCGGCGCCGACCAGATTCTCGGCGTAATTGTTGGCGCGCGCAATAGTCTGGAAATTGCCGATGCGCACACGGTAGAGTGCCGCCGCTCCGGCCGCGCCATATGACGCGCCTCCGATCCAGTACGCGTTCATCCCTCGAGCGCTCAACCCGCGCACCAACGCGTCAGCGGAACGCCGCGAAGACAGGGCCGCGACCTGCACTGCGTAACCATTGATTCGGCGCGCCTGCGCGCTGGCCGTCAAAGGATATAAAAACATGAAGAACGCCGCGAGCGCGACACAAATTCGCGGCGCCACGACCTTCTCGCTCTTCGCAAAAATCTCCGTGAAATCGAAATACCTGAAACGCATTTTGTCCTACCTTGTTACTTCTGTGAGGACGGAAAAAACTACTTCTATGAGGCTTCAGCGTTTGGCAACGAGTGTTCAGGGCAATCTGCAATTTGAATTGCCAGATATTCGCACTGTGGGGTGACGCCATATGATCACAGGGTTTAAATCAATGGCGCCATAATTATAGCAAAAATCACACTGAAAGCTCAATGCCGTAAAGAATTTTTGAGAAATTTCCGTATCGTGAGCCGCGGTTGACAAACCCCTTACCAAAACTATAATTAGCCCCTTTGCCGACGCAGGGGGATTTATGATCGTCTCGCTAGCGCGAATGCCTCCCGATGGGCTTGTTTTCAAGCGCCAGTACAAGACGGGCGAACTGGAGACAAGGGAGTATGATTTCGAGTTGAAGGAGCCGCCGCTGGTTGATGGCCGCGCGATACGCGCCGGGCAGGACATCAGAATGCGCGGAGAGATCAAGGCCAGAATCACCGCTCCTTGCGACAGGTGTTTGAACGAAGTTACGATTCCGGTCGAGATCCCTTTCGATCTTTTCTATGCGCCCGCCGAGCCCGGCGATGGTCAACCGGGTGAGCGCGAGTTGTTCGAACGCGATCTGGATTTCGCCGTTTATGAAAACGACCAGATCGATCTGGACGAACTGGTCCTCGAGCAGTTGGAATTGAGTCTGCCCAGCCGCGTGTTGTGCCGCGAAGATTGCCGCGGGCTGTGCCCGCAATGCGGCGCCGATTTGAATGTCGAACAGTGCGAGTGCAAACCGCAGGTCGATCCGCGATGGCGGGCGCTGGCCGATATCAAGGCCGAGATGAAAGAATAGAAGAATATATTAAATTAAGCAGGTAACTGCTCAGATCCTATGCCGCGGTAGCGGCATCTGAATATTAGTCCGGCGTTGAAACGCCGGGGAAGCTTTTGGAGACCGTCATGCCGAATCCTAAAAGACGCCATTCAAAATCGCGCAGCCGCAAGCGGCGCGCGCACGACGCGCTGAAGCCCACAAACGTGATCGCCTGTCCGAACTGCGGATTGATGAGGCTGCCGCACCGTGTCTGCGCGAGTTGCGGTTTTTACGCCGGGCGCACTGTCATCTCGAAAGAGTTGTAGGGAGATTTCCCATTTACCGTTTCGTTTGTCATTAGTCATTCGTCATTCTTCATCCGTAATTTTTCAACGACTAACGGCAAGTGATCAACGACGAATGACCAATGGCGAGTGACCAATGAATTTCACTGGCTCCTTTCCCAATGCTCACCACCATCGCCGTTGACGCAATGGGTGGGGACAACGCCCCCGCCATCGAGGTTGAAGGCGCAATCCAGGCGGCGCGCGACCTGCGCGCCCGTATTCTCCTTGTCGGTCAGGAAGAGCGCATCCGCGCGGAACTGCGGCGACAAGGCGTCGCGAATCCGCGTCAGCAACGACTGCACATCGAAGTCGTCAACGCCTCGGAAGTGATCACCATGCATGACTCGGTGGCGCAATCGGTGCGTCGCAAGCGCGATTCGTCAATTCGCGTGGCGGCCCGACTTGTGCGCGAAGGCAAAGCCCACGGCATGGTCAGCGCGGGCAACACCGGCGCGGTCATGGCCACGGCCAAGCTCGTGCTCGGGACGCTACCTTCGGTTGACCGCCCCGCGCTGGCCGGCATCTTCCCCACCATCACCGGCCAAGGAACGGTCTTGCTGGACGTCGGCGCCAACGCCGAATGCAAGGCGGAGCACCTCGAGCAATTCGCGATCATGGGGTCGATCTATTCGCGATTCATCCTGGGCGTGCGCGCTCCGAAAGTCGGATTGATGAGCATCGGCGAAGAGGACATCAAGGGAAACGACCTGACCAAAGAGTCGCAGATCCTTTTGAAAGACGCCCCGGTCAATTTCATCGGAAACGTGGAAGGGCGCGACATCTTCACCGGCGACGTCGACGTGATCGTTTGCGACGGTTTCACCGGCAACGTCATTCTGAAAACCAGCGAGGGCCTGGTCGAGGCGATCATGGGCCTGCTCAAGACCGCGCTGGGGCAGACAGTCTTAACGCAAACCGGGGCGATCCTGTCGCGACAGGCTTTCCGCAGCGTCAAGAAGCGCCTCGATTATTCGGAATTCGGCGGAGCGCCGTTGCTGGGCTGCAAGCAGGTCGTGCTGATCTGTCACGGCAGCTCGACGCCTAAAGCCATCCGCAACGCGATCCGCATCGCCAAGGAGTTCTACAAAGCCAATCTGAGCGAGCGCATCGAGAGCGAACTGAGCAAAGTGGCTTTGACCAGCGATGAGTGATTAGTGGTTAGTGGTTAGTGGTTGGCGCCTGGCGCCGATTCTTCGCCAGGCGCCAACCACTAACCACTAATCACTAACTATGAGCAAACTAGCGTTCATTTTCCCGGGCCAGGGTTCGCAGCGCGCCGGAATGGGTCGCGATCTGGCCGAGAGTTATACCGCCGCGCGCGCCGCTTTCGATGAGGCCGATCGGGCGCTGGGTTTCGATCTGAGCGGCCTCTGCTTCAACGGCCCTGAAGAGGATTTGCAGCTCACAGCGAACACGCAACCGGCGATTCTGACGGCTTCCGTCGCCGCTTTTCGCGCGCTCTCTGAAAAAGGGTTCAAGCCTGATTTCGTCGCGGGCCACAGCCTGGGCGAATATTCGGCGCTGGTCGCGGCCGGCGCTTTGCGCCTGGGCGACGCCGCGCGTCTGGTCCGTCGGCGCGGCGAATTGATGCAGGTGGCGGTTCCGGTCGGCGTCGGCGCGATGGCGGCGATCCTGGGAATCGGCGCCGAGAGGGTCGCCGAATCCTGCGAAGCCGCGTCGAAAGGCCAGGTCTGCGCGCCGGCGAATTTCAATTCGCCCGAACAGACCGTCATCGCCGGGCACAAAGAGGCTGTCGAGCGCGCCGTCGAAGAATGCAAGGCGCGCGGCGCGCGGCGCGCCTTGATGTTGAAAGTCAGCGCGCCCTTCCATTCCCCGCTGATGAGGCCCGCGCAGGAGAAGATGATCGAGCCGCTCAACGTCACGCAATTCAACGATCTTTCGTCCCCGATCGTCAATAACGTAGACGCGGCGGTCGTGACCGGCGGCCCGCAATCGCGCGACGCGCTGATCCGCCAAATCTCCGCGCCAGTGCGGTGGACCGAAAGCGTGATGAAAATGTTCGAGGAGGGTGTGGAGACCTTCGTCGAGATCGGCCCCGGCAAGATTCTGATCGGACTGGTCAAGGCTATTGCAAAAGACGCGAGCCGCGATGTCAAATTGCTCAATGTGGAAGATCAGGCGAGCTTGCAGGCGACCCTTGAATCTTTGCGCGGATTGCGGATTGAATAAGAATCCGCAATCCGAAATCGAATATGTTTAGTTTAAATGGACAAATCGCTCTGGTAACCGGCGGCTCACAAGGCATTGGCCGCGCCACTGCTCTGGTTCTCGCCCGCTGCGGCGCAGATGTGGCCGTGATGGCGCGTTCGCTGGACAAATGCGAAGCCGTCGCAGACGAGGTTCGCGCCGCAGGCCGCCGCGCTCTGGCTGTCAAAGGCGACCTGGGCGACGCGCCCGGGATCAAAGCCGCGGTCGAAAACGTCTCATCGGAGCTCGGACAGATCGGCGTTCTGGTCAACAACGCCGCCATCACGCGCGACGGGCTGATGCTGCGTATGAAGCGTGAGGATTGGGACGACGTAATCAGGGTCAACCTGACCGGCGTCTTTCTGATGACTCAGGCAGTCCTGCCGATGATGACCAAGGCGCGGCGCGGGCGCATCATCAATCTGACCTCGGTCGTGGCTCAATCAGGCAACGTGGGTCAGGTTAATTACATTTCTGCGAAATCCGGCGTCATCGGATTCACCAAGGCCGTGGCGCGCGAATACGCGTCGCGCAACATCACGGTTAACGCCGTCGCCCCCGGATTCATCGAGACGCCAATGACCGCCGCGCTCAACGAGGCCGCGGTCAACGCGATGCTTGAACAGATTCCGCTAAAGCGTCCAGGAACCGATCTTGATGTGGCCCACGCGGTTGCATTTCTGGCCTCGAATGAGGCAGGCTATATCACTGGTCAGGTGATCAACGTCAATGGCGGAATGTATATGTGATTTGGCATTTGCCCCAAACAAATATTTTTCCTGGAGGAACTCATGGCAGAATCAATTGAGGATAAGGTTAAACAAATCATCGTAGATGAACTCGGCGTCGAGGAATCGGAGGTCACCCCGAACGCCAGATTCATTGATGACCTGGGAGCTGATTCACTCGACACGGTCGAGCTGGTGATGCGATTCGAAGAAGAGTTCAGCATCGAAATCCCCGACGAAGACGCCGAAAAAATACAGAGCGTGCGCGACGCCATCGCATACATCGATGAGCGCCGGAAATAGCGCATGAGATTGCGGATTGCGGATTGCGGATTGCGGATTGCGGATTGTAAGAGGACCAATAATACTTCGCGCCCATAGGGCGAAAACATCTCGAAATATTAAGACGGAATGAAATCATCACTCGTCAACTCTCTTCAATGCGCAATCCGCAAATTTCAATCCGCAATCCGCAAGTCATATTTGACAGGAAGAAGGAAATCAGCCGTGAACAGCGATAACACAAAAAAGCGCGTTGTTGTCACGGGCATCGGCCTAGTTAGCCCACTCGGGAACACGACCGAGGAGACATGGGCGGGTCTGCTCGCCGGACGCAGCGGTGTCGATTACATCACCCGCTTCGACACCAGCCAGCACACAGTCAAGTTCGCCGCCGAGACCAAAAACTTCGACCCCGCGAAATTCATCGAGAAGAAAGAGCTGAAGAAGATGGACTATTTCATCTACTTCGCTGTCGCCGCCGCGAGGGAGGCGCTCGATGATTCGGGCTTGAAGATCACCGACGACCTGGCCGAAGACGTGGGCGTCTACATCGGTAGCGGCATCGGCGGGTTCGGCGTCTTCGAGCGTGAACACACGAAGATGATGGAAGGCGGACCGGGGCGCATCTCGCCCTTTTTCATTCCGGCTTCTATCGTCAATCTCGCGTCGGGGTACGTCTCGATCTACAGCAACGCCAAGGGGCCGAACTCCGCCACGGCGACCGCCTGCAGCACGGGCGCGCACGCCATCGGCGACAGCTTCAAGATCATCCAACGCGGCGATGTCCTGGCCATGATTTGCGGCGGTAGCGAGGGCGCAATCACCCCGATGTCGGTCGGAGGCTTCGCGGCGATGCGCGCGCTATCGACGCGCAACGACGACCCGCCCCGCGCCTCGCGCCCCTTCGACAAAGACCGCGACGGCTTCGTCATCGGCGAGGGCGCGGGCGTGCTGCTGCTCGAGGAACTGGAACACGCGAAGGCCCGCGGGGCGAAGATTTATTGTGAGGTCGTCGGCTACGGGATGACTTCGGATGCGTTCCACATTACGCTGCCCGACGTAGACGGCCCGCGTCGCGTCATGCTGAAGGCGATTAAAGACGCCGGCATCGAGCCGCGCCAGATCGATTACATCAATGTCCACGGCACATCGACGCCCGTCGGCGACAAGAACGAGACCAACGCGATCAAAGCCGCGTTCGGCGACCATGCCTATAAACTTGCCGCCAGTTCAACCAAATCGATGACCGGCCACCTGCTCGGCGGCGCCGGTGGGCTGGAAGGCGGAGTCACCGCGCTGGCCGTCAGCCGCCAAATCCTGCCGCCGACAATCAACCTCGAAAATCCCGACCCTGAATGCGACCTCGATTACGTCGCCAATGAGGCGCGACATGCCGCCGTGAGTTACGCGCTCTCGAACAGCTTCGGCTTCGGCGGGACGAACGCGGCCCTGCTGTTCAAGCGGTACGAAAAGTAAGTCCTAAGGCGACATCAGACTCTTCGACTCCCATGGCTTAACGTTAACCTGTATTTAGCAGCGGCCCGCCCTTTAGGATCCCGTGAAGTATTTCGTTACCCGTTCAAACATCGTCGGCTCGGAAGGGGGGCGAAGTTCGATTCCAAAATTGGGCGTGGTCAAGACCCACCACAAGTGCTTTCTCACCGATTCCTGGAAGACCGGCCGCTTTTCAAGCGGGGGATTTGACTCATAGGCGCCCATCCCCTCAGTCAGCTTGCGCTCGTTATAGGCCCGTAGGATCGCCAGGTACACGGCAAATCGGGCCACGTAAATACGCGGCGGCGGGTTCTCGCCGACTGCGCCGGCTTGGGTGACAATACGGATGGAGCGCTCCGCAGTGCTGTTAAGCAGGGACGGGCCGTTTAAATATTGTGCGATGATGAGGGGGACTTTGATGTCCTGCAACTCGCGCGCGCCAGGCGCCCGATCGACATTGTGAGCGTTATTGAGCCAGTGGGCCAACATCCCGGCGGTGTGCTTTCTCAACTCCAGGTTTCCTATGCCATCTAATTTATCGAAACAATCATTGTATTGTTGTTGCCAGTAGTTGGCCGGCTTTTCGAAGCGTTCCTGGGTTCCGCCCGGAGGTTTGGGATTGACCAGTTGCCAGAGTCCACTTGCCGAGCTCAGGGCGCTGTTGGCGGTTCTGAAAGAGGTTTCGACCGCAGCCAGCGCCACGGCGGCGTCGGCTGGAAGCACTCGCTCAGCCCCTCCCCAAGTGGTTGTGATGGCATCCCAGGCGCCTCTAAAATCCTTCAGACCCGGCTTCAAATGGAGCGTATCATTGTGTAAGAGCTCCAACCCTCTCAGAATGATTTGGATCTTCCCTGTCAGTTCATCCATCCCGCCCAATTCGAGTCCAACGGAATCCAGGAGCGGGCCCATGCGCTCCAGCGCCTCTAGTTCCTCTGAACTCGTGTTGACGGGAAGGTGGAGAGCCTCGGCTTTGCTTAGCACGGCGGCATGCCGCCCGCGTAGCGTATCTTCCCCCGGTGAGAACGCCCACCACCCGGCTATAGCGAGGAGGGCAGCCAAAAGCAGCGGCTTTCCCCCGCGTGACCACGGAGTAGGAGACTTCGCGCCACGACGCTTATCGCGCGGAGGCTTCGTCTTGATTTGCGTTTTGGATACTTGCTGTTTCGCCATCAGTGGATTTCCGTTACAGACTGTATTCGGTTCATCGCAACCTGTCCAGCTTTGCCGGCGCCCATGCTCTGCAGGCTAATGGAATCTCAGTTCCCTACCAGTTCTTCGTAATCGGCCGCATTGAGAGTCGTGATCAACTCCACCTCGCGGCCGAATACCTCTATAAAAAGGTCAGCGCGCTCCTCCAGACGCCATCGCATCGTCTCGGCCTCGCGTGAACAGAGCGCCACGATGCGGACTTTGTCGGCGCCGATTTCACAGCTCAGCCCTCTGACACTCCCTTCGTGATCGCGGTCGAGCGCGTCGGCCAGGCGCAGCAGCGCGGCCAGCTTCCGCGCGACTTCACGGTCTTGAACCCTGAGCTCGGAGTAATACTCATGCTTCGCTTTGGGCAGGGTTCCGCGATGATAATACGCGACGTTCGCGATCACGGCTATCTCAGGCGAGGTGAAGCCGGTCAGATCGCTATTCTGAATCAGATAGGCCGAATGTTTGTGATGGCCGGTGTGCGAGACGAAATAGCCGATGTCGTGGAGCAACGCCGCGGCCGCGAGCAACCGCCGGTGCTCGCCGCCCAGCGCATGAAGCGGTCGCAACTCGTCAAACAACTGTTGCGACAAGTAAGCCACCCGGCTCGCGTGCTTCAGATCCGCTCTACAGTGGCGCGCGAGAGCCAGCGCCCCGCGCAGACTCGGGTCGCGTTCCAACCTCGCGGGAGAGGCGGCGCCTCGCCCAACGCGACGCGCCAGATGCGCGATGATCACGCCTTCGCGCAGCGCCCAGTCGCAAGAGACCAGCTCATCAATTTTCAACCTCTCCATCAAGGCTTCGAGCAGTTGGCCGCCGGCGACAATGATTTCGGCGCGTTGGCGGTTGAGTCCCGCCTCTCGCACGCGCTCTTCCAGCGAATATGACGCCAGCTCTCCGTTGAGCGCCCGCAGTTCGTCGAGCGTCAGCGAGTGTTCGAGACGGCGGCGAGCCATCCGCCCATTGCCCGCCGCGAGTCGCCGTCGCAGGCCAAGCGCGGCGAGAGCGTTGATCGTGCCCGAGGTCCCGTAGCATGCCTCAATCCCAGCGGCTTCAATTTCGGGCGCGCGATGCGCGACCACTTCGCGCAATTCCGAACGAAGGCGGCGCAACTGTTTCTCTCCGATCGGGTCTGATTTCACGTATTGCTCGGTCAGACGCACGGCGCCGAGCTTGAACGAAATCAGCGTCGTCGGCTCGCCGTTCTTCATCAACGCCAGTTCCGTGCTGCCGCCTCCGATGTCAATGACGAGCGATTGTTGCTTGTTGCTTTGCTTGTATTTAACTGAAACCGCGAGCGCGATCAAACGCGCTTCCTCAATTCCTGAAAGGAGATCAATATCTACTCCGGCTTCTTCGGCGGCGCGTGTGATGAATTGATCTCTGTTTGCGGCCTCACGCACGGCGCTCGTCGCGACGGCGATCAACTCACGCGCGCCATGGGACTCGGCGACGCGCCGGAACTGTTTCAGGCAATCAATGGCCCTGTCCATCGCCGCGGCGGAAAGCCGCTGATCGCGGGCCGCGCTCCGGCCCAGCCGGACCACCATTTTCGCGCTCGCGACCACACGAAACGGCTTCTCGTGATCGGTTTCGACTACGACCAGATGAATCGAATTCGAGCCGATGTCGAGCGCGGCGATGATCATTTTCTAAAAGCCCCTATACGAGATTCTGATTTGAGCGGTAGGTAAAAGTATAGCAGACCATTATTGTTCGATGGCGCCTCCGGTATGGCCAGGTCTTTTCGGCCTCTCACTTCTTGGCTAGAAGGCTGAGTTTCAGTCAGGGCCGCAAATGGTTCGAACCTGTCTTAATCTATTTTCCTGCATATTGTAGGTTATAGTCTTGGTTTCAGAGCATCTTTCACTGGGACTATTATCGGGCAAGCGCTTTACAATCACGCGCCCCTTGCTTATTTTGCCTTCCAATATATCTCCGTCATTCTTCGCCCCGTGTCGTAACTGGGCTAGCTTGACCAAGCGATGGTCTTGAACCGCGTAGACCTTTGCTGTGCTGAAATTTTGGGCGGCGCCCGCGCATTGAGTCACGACCAATGCTTCTTCCACACCGTCCCCAGTCAGGTCTCCGAAAGAGACCGACACCTCGAACGTGAAGAAGAAGGAAGAGTTGGGGCCAGGTTGATAAGAGCCATTTCGCACCTTGACCTTTCGGTCGGCGCATTCTGCAAAATAGGTTCGGTTGAGAAAGTTGAAATTGCGTATTTCTTTTCCAGTTGAAGGCGGCGAGTCGGTTCCGCTCGGATTCTGCTGGGAAGAAATACCAATTAATGGATGGAAGAGGATAAAGAGCAGAATAAGGCTATAGGTAATTACCTGTTTCAGCACAAATGCGCTCCACATCGAGGCCTCGAATGCTTTTCATTCCATCTTGAGCTTCGAGAGCCATCTTTCCGCTTGATTGCCGGCCTGACGATTAAAGCCCTTGTTCTGTTCTCTACAGCGCGGCCACGATCACCGCAGGCTCATGCCTGCAGCACGGCCTGCGCCAGCTTAGACAACGAAGACTTCGCGTCGCCATACAACATCCCGGTGTTCGGTTTGAAGAAGAGAGGGTTCTCCAGACCGGAAAACCCCTTGCCCTTGCCGCGTTTGAGCACGACGACGTTGTGAGCTCGGTCGACTTCGATGATTGGCATCCCGGCGATCGGGCTTTTCGGGTTGTCGCGGGCGTCGGGATTGACCACGTCGTTGGCGCCGATCACCACCGCGACGTCGGTCGCCTGCATTTCGGGGTTGATCTGCTCGAGTTCGTAGAGCGATGAGTAAGGCACGTTGGCTTCGGCCAGCAGCACGTTCATATGGCCGGGCATTCGTCCGGCCACGGGATGAATCGCATATTTGACGTTGACGCCTTTATGCTCCAGGACTTCGGCCAGCTCGCGCACGGCGTGTTGCGCCTGCGCCGTGGCCATTCCGTAGCCGGGCACGAAGACCACCTGGCGCGCATAGGCCAGTTGCACGGCCACGTCGTCCGACCCGACCTCGCGCATCACACCTTCGACCCCAGGGCCGGTGTCGACGGAGACCGAGCCGAACGCGCCGAAGAGCACGTTGGTCACAGAACGGTTCATCGCCTTGCACATCAGGATCGAGAGGATGAATCCCGAAAACCCGTCGAGCGTGCCAGCGATGATCAGCACGTTGTTGCCGATCGCGAATCCGGTCGCGGCCGAAGCCAGCCCCGCATACGAATTCATCAGCGACATCACGACTGGCATGTCCGCAGACCCGATTGGCAACACGAGCAGAATGCCGAAGAGGAACGACAACACGACCATCACGTAAAAGAGCGAGCTCTGCGTCGGGTCGTAAATCAGGTAGATGAAAATTCCCGCCGCGATGGTGAAGAGCAAGACGTTGACAATGTTCTGGCCTTTGTAAGTGACGGGCGCGCCGCGCATCAACTCCTGCAATTTTACGAACGCCAGCAGACTGCCGGTGACCGTCAGGCTGCCGAAGAGGACTTCAAAGCCGAGCGCTGTCATCTTGAATGAACTGATCTGAGCGCCTTCGTGGACGACGTGCTGATAGTATTCCGAGATGCCCACGAGTGACGCGGCCAGAGCGCCGAAGGCGTGCGAGAGCGCGGTCCGTTGAGGCATCGCCGTCATAGGCATCCAGATCGACATCGCCGCGCCGATCACGCTGCCGATGATCATGCCGATGATGATCAACTCGTAACTGATGATCCCTTGGTTAAGCAGCGTGCCGACGACGGCCACCAGCATTCCCAGCGCGGCCATATTCATTCCGCGGCGGGCCGTCTTCGGATGGCTCAACCCTTTCAATCCGAAGATGAAAAAGATCGAGGCGAATAGATAGCTGAATTCGATAATATAATTGCCGTTCATCAATGCCGCTCCTCCTTCCCGCCCGAATCATTGCCGCCCCCGATCCGATCTTTGAACATCTTGAGCATGCGGTCGGTGATCATGAATCCGCCCACTACGTTGATCATCGCGGAGACTACCGCGATGAAACCGAGAAACTTGCTCACCTGATTGTAATTTCCGCCGGCGGTCAGGATCGAGCCGACCACCGAGATCGCCGAAATGGCGTTGGTCGCCGACATCAACGGTGTGTGCAACAGAGGCGGGACGCGTGAGATGACTTGATAACCTAAGAACGCGGCCAGCGCGAAGACGTAAAGAGAAGCCATCAAAGCCGTCGCGCTCACGCTCGAACCTTCGGCCAGAGCCAGTACGAGCATTGAAGGGATCAAACTTTCTACACTCATGACGCAATATCCTCCTCAGAAAATCAACCACGAAGGAAGGAAGAGCACGAAGATTTCTTCTGTTCTTCCTTCGTGCTCTTCCTTCCTTCGTGGTCGATTTTCATTCTTTCAGGTTGTCGCTAGTTGCGACATAAACGGCTCCATGTGTTTGGAGATCCACATCACTATTTAAACGCTTCCTGAATGCGCGGATGTTTAGCTTCGCCGTTGTGGACGGCGCACGAAGGGCCTACGATGTCGTTGGCGAAATCGAGGTTCAGCTCGCCGTCCTTGATCATCTCGTTCAGGAAGGTCGTCAGGTTGCGCGAATACAACTGGCTGGCGTGAACCGGGACGGTGGCGGCCAGGTTGAGCGGGGTCATGATCGTCACGCCGTTCACGTCTACGGTCTCGCCAGGCTTGCACAACGCGCAGTTGCCTCCGGTCGGGCCTGCGAGGTCTATGATGATCGATCCGCGCTTCATTCCAGCGACTGCCTCTTCGGTGATCAGCAGTGGGGCGCGGCGCCCGGGCACGGCGGCGGATGTGATGATGCAATCGGTCTGTTTGGCCTGGCGCGCGATCAGATCGCGGCTGCGATCCATCACCTCTTCGGTCACCTCGCGGGCGTAACCGCCGGCGTCCTCAGTCTGTAATCCGCCCATATCGACCTCAAGAAATTTCGCGCCGAGCGAGCGGACGGCTTCGCCAGCCGCCGCGCGCACGTCGAAGCCTTCGACGACCGCGCCGAGCCTGCGCGCCGTCGCGATGGCCTGCAACCCGGCCACACCTGCGCCCAGCACCAGGACTTTCGCCGGAGGCACGGTGCCCGCCGCCGTGGTCAGCATCGGGAACATTCGCGGAGAGTGTTCGGCGGCGATCAGCACGGCCTTGTAACCGACTATCGTGGCCATCGAAGAAAGCGCGTCCATCGCCTGGGCGCGGGTCGAGCGCGGAATCAACTCCATCGCGAAACCGGTGATTCTGCCCTCGATCATCGGCCGGAGCATCAACGGCTCGTCGAGCGGGCGCAGGAAGCTGATGACGACGGCGCCCCGCTTCAATTGCGCGATGGTCTCCGGCGAGGGGCGGTTGACCGCGAGCAACATATCGGCCGTCTTGACGAGCGCCGCGCGGTCTTTTGAAACGCTTGCGCCTGCGGCCTCGTAATCGGCGTCGCTCGCGCCCGATTCGTTTCCCGCGCCGCTTTCGACGGCCACCTTGGCCTTCATCGAAACCAATTTCTTAACTGATTCGGGAACCAGCGCGACGCGTGACTCGTCCAGTTCTGTCTCGTTCAATACTGTGATTTGCATATCAAACTGTTTCTGGGGCCAATTCGGGTCGGGAGACTTCTACGGGCAGGTAAGATAATCAATTACTTTCTGAGTTTCCTCACTGGCTTCATCGTTCACAATTCTATGGAAACCGATGGCAGTATAATGATGGGTAGTGACCTATGCAATCCATAAACTCGTGTTCGCATATTCTCAGTTTAATTTTCCCGCCCGCTTGCGCGGGAGCCTTTGTCGGCCTTAGAATCAAATTGCCTATCGATAGCGCATCTTTAACAAATACGATCTGGATCGTAATACGCTAAACCGCCTGCAAGGGCCACGACCAAGGAGGTGGAGTATCGAAACAGACTCACAATTTGAATCCACTTCAAAGGCGCATTACTCGCGCCTGATGATCGCGTCTCCTGACGCGATGCTGGGATAAAGAGCTTTGTCGTGCGCAGGCGTTCTATATCGCCTGCGCACGCAGGCTGAATCTCGATTTTAACCTTCCTGCTGATTCCCTTCCCTTTTTCATCATACCGATCGTCAGAAAAGCCTTCATACAGCCGCAGCGACGCCTGGAAAAGGGTGAAAATCAACCACGAAGAAACGAAGAGCGCGAAGACTTTCTTCTGTACTTTCTTCGTTTTCTTTGTTTCTTCGTGGTTGATTTCCTGAGGAGATCAAGACTGGTACTTCAACAATGAGAAGACGTCATGGCCGGCGAGTTTATGGCGGCCTTTCAAAAACTCCAACTCGATCACGAACGACAGCCCGACGACGTTTCCGCCAAGCGTCTCGACCAGCTTGACGACGGCTCCAGCCGTGCCGCCTGTCGCGAGCAGGTCGTCGGCGATGATTACGTTGTGGCCTTCGCCGACCGCGTCCCTGTGAATTTCGAGCGTGTCCCTGCCGTATTCAAGGTCATAGCTATAGCTTTCGACTTCGGAGGGCAGTTTCTTCGGTTTGCGGACGGGAACGAAGCCGGCGCCCAGGTGATAAGCCAGCGCCGGGGCGAAGATGAAACCGCGCGCCTCAATGCCGATTACGCAATCAACTTTGCTGCCGTTGAAATGTTCGACCGTCCGGTCGATCACGGCGCGTAATCCTTTGGCGTCTTTGAGCAGCGTGGTGATGTCGTAGAAGAGAATGCCTGGTTTCGGGAAATCGGGGATTTCGCGGATCAGTTTCTTAAGCTCCTGTTCGGTCATGGGGAGATTCTGTCCCTTTCTTGCGGAAAAAATATTGAACGTCAGTGATCGATACGGAAGTCGCGGTAGAGTCCTGTCACCGGCAGATCGGTTTCTTCGATGTCTGAGACCTCGGCCAGCGCAGGGCCGGTCGAGAGGTCCTTTTTGAACTCATCCATTGCGGCGCGATCGCCCTCAGCCACCACCTCGACGCGCCCGTCCGGCATGTTGCGAACCGTCCCGAGCATATGATGGCGCGCCGCGGCGCGCATGACGAAGAAGCGAAAGCCCACACCCTGAACAAAGCCGGAGATCAAAAACCTTCTGGCAACCATAGAAGAATTAAAAGGTAAAACACAGAGGGTGAGGGGAAGACGCAAAGTATCCGTTCGCCCTCTGTGTTGTCAACCTGCCTAATTCTCGTCCTTCAGTCCTCTTCTGTGAGTTTGTCGAAGGACGAACACACGATGCCGACCAAGCCTGTAAAGTAATTATTATTCTTGAGCCTCAATAACTTTCTGCTTTCGCGACAGATATTTCAATTGACGGTCGGTAATCTCACGCGGCGCGCCGTTCGGCAACACCTGCAGTTGTTTCAGGAATTCGACGATTTCATTCTGCAATTCTTTGGGAAGGGCCGCGAAACGTTCACGTTGCGACCTGGCTTCTCCCGCGTGATGCAGGATCGCTTCAGTGATCGTCGTCAAGTCGCCGCGATGCCCGTAAGGCGCGGTGTTGCCCACATCCCAGAGTTTGCGCGTGATGAATTGATCTGTCGGCGCGCCGTCCTGTACCAATCGCTCGTTGCAGAAGAACGGGTCCATCTCGTCGCAGATGACATGGCGTTTGAGGTCCGTATAAGCGCGCACGATGGCGGTTCGTTTTCCATCCTTTCCGGGCTCGAGTCGCGGGCTGGGGATGTCGCTCGTCAGATCGAAGACTATCAGGCGTCGACCAACCCCCGGTCGCAGATTGCCGGGCGGGTTGAAGGGATTCGGCTCGCTGAATAAGCCGGACTCCAAAGACAAAGTCGGCCTGTGGCATTCCGCGCACCCGATCTCACTGAAGAGCGATTCACCTCTCCTGGCGGCGGCTCGCCGCGCAGGATCGCTTGGAATCACGCGTCCGGGAATATTCAGCGCGGCTTGAAAGATCGTCGCAGCTGTGATGTCGCCTACAGTCAATTCGTCAGGGACTCCGTCTTCGTCAAAATCATTTGTCGTGATGATGTTTCCTTGATTGTCTTTTTGGCCAACGCCGAAGCGCTCGACCGCCTGCATGCCGTGATGATGATTGAAAGCATTGACTGAGAAGACGCGCACCGAGTTGACCACGCCCTTCTGAGAAAAGGGTTTGATGATCAGGTCCGCATCAACGCCCTTGACCTTAGAAGTGTCTACAGAGCCATTGGGATGCGCGATGAGTTGACCGAAGTTCACGCCCTTCGTGACCAGAGAGACCGCGTATTCTCTGCCGAATTGCCGGGCTTTTCTTATGGCGAGTTGGCGCAGCGCCAGGAGATCGACCGTCATCTCGCGCGCCAGCATCTCGATGGCTCCGGAGCCGTTCATCCCAAGCGTATTTCGTTCGTTGGAGAATTCCGCCGAGACTGAGTCCGTCACCGGATCCAGAAGCTGCGCCAGCACGAAGACATTGGCGACAAATCCGCTCGCTCCTCCGATCTCTGGCTGATGGTGACAATCGGCGCAGGACGTGGAGTCGGGAGCGGAAGTCCGTATAAAAGGAACGTTATTCAGCGGATTGCGCTTTGTCGGCGCGCCAGCCCCGGTCGCCGCAGGCCGGCCTTGACCATCGAGAAAAGTCCAGCGGGCCTCGAAAATCTCCTGGCCGATTTCGAGCAGGTCGTCGAATTTGAGCTTGCCGGATTCAATATCGATTTGATTTACGTGCTCCTCAAGCGCGGGCCGCTCGCCTATTCTTGTAGGCGGGTCTTGCGCGATGGCCACTTGGTTTTGAAACAAAATCAGAGAGGTCGATACCAAAAATAGAACGAGGAATAACATCTTCAGAAGTCGCATATAGGGACGCCTCCACTTCCCAAGGGGCACAAACCCCGGATTGTAGTAGTTATCGCGACAATAAACGCATGGGCGATGCACAAGTAGCCCACCCTCAACTCATTGCCGTGGTTGGAATAAAGAACATCGGCGGATAATTTATGATAATCCGCTTGAGTGATTCTTGAATGAAATCGGGATGGTTGGGAGATTGAACCGGGACTTATTGAGTGATTCTTGAGCGAAATCGGGATGGTTGGGAGATTGAACCAGGTCTTAATAACTGATGTTACGCAGTGGAATAGACGATCTCTAATTTGGCGCAGTCTTGATCGCCGGGGCGCGAAGAAGTTTTCAAGTAGCTAGCGAAATCGTCGTCCTGGTAACATCAGTTAATGATTGAATCCTTCGACGAAGGAGGAAGCAAGGTATCCGTTCGCGCTCCATATTGTCAACCGGACGCGCTCATTGTATTATGCGGCTCCCCACATCGCAGCTTACTAGGTCCCGTCTCAGTCGGGACTGTTCATGTAGCCAATTTGCCTTTGTTTCCGGACCAACTGACGGTAGACGCTGCGTCCGCCCTGACGGGATCTATCCAATTGGGTAGCGACTGAAGACTAGCGACACATTGCGGTTTTAAGCTACGCCCCGACTTGCGGTCTGACTGGTTGGCCTACAGTAGAAGTGCGCGCCGATTCATCGACTGAAGGCCTGCCCAATTAAACGTGGGAGTGATCATTCGAGATGAACAACACAAGCCCCTTTGACAGAATTGAACTAAACAGCCCGTTTTCAGCCTCACTTACACTTACGATAAGACTGCTCGGCCCTTTCGAATTGTTCGTGGACAATGCGCCTGTAGCTTCGGATCGGTGGCCCCGCCGCAAACCGAAGCAGATAGTCAAGCTGCTCGCCCTCCAACAGCGCGCCCAACTTCACCGCGAACAGATTATTGATATGCTCTGGCCCGACGCCGATATCGAAGCGGGGGCCAACAATCTGCACAAAGCTATCCATGCCGCGCGTCGCGCTCTCGAGCCTGACCTGAAATCAGGATCGAGGTCGCAGTTCATCATCACCAGGGACAACATAGTCGCATTGCGCGCTCCTGGCGATGTCTGGGTTGACGCCTGCGCGTTCGAGCGGAGGGCCGTGGAAGCGATGCGAGCCAACGATCCGAAGCTGTTCGAGGCGGCGCTCGATCTGTATCGTGGGGACCTCCTTCCTGAAGACTTGTATGAGGATTGGGCAGTCCCGCCGCGCGAAAGGTTGCGCGGGTTGTACATCGACTTGCTTTCCCGGCTCGCCCGGCTGCGCGAAGAGAGTGGGGATCATGTCGCGGGCATCGGCCTGCTGCAGAGCCTGGTGGCCGCGGACCCTACAAACGAGGAGGCTCATCAGCGCCTGATGCGGCTCCACGCCCTAACCGGCAATCGTTACGGAGCATTCCGACAGTACCGTCACTGTGTCGAGGCGCTTCGACGTGAGGCCGGCGTTGAACCTGACCGGACGACCGTCGAACTCTACGATCGCATCTCCGCCCAGGCGCCGAACGGCGTCGCGCCGCAGGAAGAGATTACGCGTGAGGTCGCGGAGAAGCTCTATCTGAGCATGAGCCGCGGCGAGAAAAAGGCGCTCCGCGTAAACGAGATGCGGAATGAAGAAGCACTTGAACTTTACCTGAAAGGCCGTTACTGCTGGCTCTCCCGCTCCGGCAAACGAATGCTGCAAGCGGCAGGCTACTTTGAACAGGCCATCGCTAAAGACCCGGATTACGCGCTCGCGTGGAGCGGGTTGGCCGACGCCTATAACCTTATGGCAAGTTACTGCGTGCTGCCATCGGACGCGGCCTGCGGCAAAGCGATGAATGCGGCGAGCCGGGCGATCGAACTAGACCGGAATTTGGCCGAAGCCCACGCGGCCATGGGATATCTGCTGGGGACATACTCCTGGGATTACGCCGCAGGCAGCGAGTCTTTAAGGCGCGCGATCGAGCTGAAGCCGCGGGACCCCATCTTCCATCAATGGTACGGGGTCATGCTCATCAGCGCGTACAATGAGATGGAGTCGGGACTGGCCGAAATCAGGCTGGCGCTGCAACTCGACCCGGTTTCAATCGTGAATAGGGCGTCTCTGGGATGGTGCCTCTATTTCGCCCGACGATATGACGAGGCGGTTGAAGTGTTGAAACAGACCATCGAACTCGACTCGAACATTCATATTCCCTACCTCTATTTGGGGCGGGTATTCTGGCAAAAAGGAATGTTTGCGGAGGCCATTGAATGTTTCGAGCAGGCGGTAGCGCTCTCCAATGGCGACGTCCCTGTCCAGGCGGAATTGATCGCCTCTCGCGCGATAGCGGGCGCCCGGGACGAAGCCAGGAGCCTTCTCGCTGACCTGCAGGCGCCGTCATCCCAGAAGTACATCTCTCCATACTACCTGGCGCTCATCCACATGGCCCTCGGCGATGATGAAATGACGCTGGCTCTGCTTGAGGTGGCATACAAGGAAAGGGTTGGCCAACTCTTCTGGCTAAACGTGGAGCCCAGATTCGACCGGTTGCGTTATCACCCGCAGTTTCGCGATTTGCTCAGGCGGCTCGGTCATTGACCGAAGAAAATAATTCCTCCGCTCAAAAAAATTCCACGCCTTCACCCCGGTGTGAAGTTTTTGTGAAGTCCGGACAGGTAAATTCCACGACGGATGGGAAGTGAGCGACAGACACTCCCTCCGGCGCGGAGAAAGTGTTATCACATTCGATCCGGCTTTAGGTGAAATTGACATCCCCCGAACGCCACTCCCACATAGGAATCGTAATAACTTGGGCAGTGGCATATTTCGAGGAGTTCAGTTTCGTGGACGAAAACAAGCCGAGACGTATTTACAGCTCCTTCCTGATCCGCTATTGGCGGTTCGTGAACGAGCCACAGACTGAACGATGGTATTTCGAGATTGAACACATCCAGTCCGGCGCGCGCAGGCGCGTGAAGAACCTCGCCGAAGCCCAGCCCTGGATGGAAGAGAAGGCGGAGACAAAGCCTCCCGCCAGTAACGATGAAGATTAGCGCTGAGAACCTCTATTCCCTCAGCCATTAGGACCACTCTTGAAAATTTGAAACACGTTGCCCGGAATCAATCCTGGAGAAATCACCCATGAAAAAACTATCTATTATCTTGTTGCTTTCAATTTCTTTCGCGCTGTTCAGCGATACAGCTCAGGCCCGAAACCGAAAATACGAAAGCAAGCCTAATAAGATGGAAGAATTGCAGCAGAAGATAAAAAAGTTGGAGGACTCGCTTAACCCGAATTTGTCGCGTGATGACGAGATCGCGATCAGGAAAGAACTAGGCGATCTTTACCCAGATTTGATCGTCATGCAAAAGCAATGGCTCAACCACCTTGCAAGCGCTGACCAGAGTTTTAGAAACCAACTGTCGATTGACGCGGCAGGCGCTGAACTCCAAAATAATATCGACAAGAGGCAGAAAAACGACGATAAATTGATATCGCTCAGGGCCGGAACAATCTCGCCTAATGGGGATCGATCAACCTCTCTATCAAGAACAGAAACAGAGAAAGAGAAAACATCACTGTCGGGAATCGTGAAGGGCAATGACGGAAAACCGCTACAGAACGTTTTGGTTCTGCTCAGTAAGGATGGCCAGCTTTATTCATATCACACTAACCCAGAAGGGCGCTTTTCCTTCCCCGATTTGCCAAAGGGAGAATACAAGGTAACAATTGAACATAAAGGATATGACAAATGGGAGCTCCCCCGTCTCGATTACGATCCCGGGAAGACTGGATCGCCGTGGATCATACTTTCGCCATCATCTCTGAATGCAGCGACAATTAGCGGAAAAATCACGCTTTCGGATCCGCCCAAAGACGCGAAAGACGCGCCTGAAATCGTAATCACGCTGCTGAGTGAAGAACTCCAAAACCCCAATGTTAAAGCTTCTCCAAATGGCGAATTCAGTTTAAAACCTGTACCGCCGGGCAAGTATAAAATCAAAATCGAGGCAAAAGGTTACGGTTCTACAACTCAAAGTCTCGATGCTACAATAAAATTGAGCCACAATCTGATCGTGAACCTGGAAAAGAACACTGGTGACGTTAGCGTATTCATCATAGACAAAGCGACCGGCAGCAGCATATGCGGCGCGCAGGTTAAGTTGTTGAAGCACAACGCCACGGCGAATGACGATACGGAAGTAACATCATACGTTAAAACCGAAGCAGATGGCGTAACGCGTTTCTCCAACGTTGATGCAGCCTATAGGTATAAAGTGGCTGTCACAAAGAATGGTTACCTGCCTTATGTTCAAAGCGATGATTTCAGCCCCTCAACCAAGCAATACATTTATGCGGAGTTGTCCCCTTTGGGTGGTGGACATTACCGGGCGGTAATTGGATTTGAACAGGCAGGCGCCAGCTCTACCCAGGGCAAACAGAATCTGTTTCTAGATTTCTTTTTCTCACGTCCTCTGATTCACAAGAACTGGGATGACATGGAGAATTTGGCGAGTACGCCACCCAGACTGAGCGTCTGGGGCGATGTGCGCCTAACCAGCACGCCGCAGCAATCACAGAATATCGTTAAAGCCTTTGACGTGGCATCCTTCTCCTCTTCGGCAAATGTGGGAGACGGGCAGACCAAACTCATTTCTGCAGCCTCTTTTATGGCGGGGCTGCAAGTTAGAGTCACTGGCGGCTATATAGGAGGCAAATGGATTGACTTTAGCCTGATTGGTGGTGGAGGAGCGCTTACCCCGCTTTTTCCTGAACAGCCATTCGACTCTTTCATTATCCCTAAACTCGATACAGATAAGGTGCGCCATGAAAAGCTGGTAGAACAGTTAAAGCTTGTGGATTCTAATTTCAACGAAGGCGATTTGGACGGCAAAGACATCATCACCTTTGTCCCTAAGGACAGGAATCGGTTTTTGAAAAATTATTTCTACGGCGTCAGATTTCAGACCTACTACAACGATGTTGCGCCAACCAGGCCGCCTGCGACGCTGGACGTCACCTTTGGAGGGGATGAGGCCATAATGGGAGGGAAATTTGGCCACACTGTTTTTCGAATCGATGGGTTCTTCCCGCTTCCGATGAACAGCAGGAGTATTGTGTATCTCTTTGGAACTGCATCGATGGCTTTCACTCGGCCCACGGTCAAGGACCAATTACTTTTGCCCGGAGCCAATGGCACAAT
Source organism: Blastocatellia bacterium (assembly GCA_035714085.1). GTDB lineage: Bacteria > Acidobacteriota > Blastocatellia > RBC074 > RBC074 > JAJVID01. Next base: position 377 of record DASTMP010000121.1, on the reverse strand, counting down.
TGGTCCCACCAATGAAAAGGCGTTTGTTTTTTCCGTCCCTTTGGCTAGTCGTGATGTTTTTCGTATTGGCATCGGCTTCAACTTGTTAGAAGTTTTCGGAAATAGAAGCAACCCCAAATAAGTCTTATCCTAGCCTGAAGCATTCAGGTTGGGCGGCAGGCGATTTATTCGCCTGCCGCAAGTGATCAGATAGCGATAGCTGCCTTGACCAGTCCATCCAGGAATCGTGGAAAAAAGGGCTTGCCTATGCGCCCGTTCGCGGCATAGTATCTCGCACCCCTTTTTTTCACATTAAACCTAAATTGTTGGACGCTAAGAAATGCTGTCAGTAAAGACTTCCCTCTTCTTGCCGCGATGTCTCGCGGTCGTCATCTGTT
>DASTMP010000120.1:0-3903 GCA_035714085.1 Blastocatellia bacterium | reverse complement strand
TACACTGATTTTGATTTCACGCATACTAGACTGACTGGGTGAAGGGGTCAATACTGAAACCGCTATTTACGGTTATCAGCACGTTATATCCACGTTATTAACGTTCCGATTTTCGCTTTCCAGGGATTGCATTCGGGAGAGATCTATATTATTGAACGTCTGCGCGCTCTTCGGATAGTGAGATCATCAACAGCCAACGGTCGGAAAAACCGGGGATTCTAAAAATGGCAGCGCAAGTCAACAACGCCCAGACATTGACAGGCTCATCTCAACATCCATTGGGACAACCGGCGCATCAACCGGGGCAAGGTCCTCCAGCGACTCAGGCGGCCACTCAGGAAGAGATGCGACATGCTCTCAACCGAGTGCTCACCAGCAAGCACTTCGTTCATGCGCCGATGAAGCAGAAATTTCTGCGCCTGACCTGTGATTTTCACCTGAGCGGGCGCGGGGCGGAGCTGAATGAGTATTTGATAGGCCGCGAGGTCTTCGACCGCGATGATGCCTATAATCCCGCCACTGATCCGATAGTCCGAGTCGGAGCGCACGGCGTGCGCGAGAAACTGGCGCTCTATTATCAGAAAGAGGGCGTGGATGACGAGTTTCGGATCGAGATTCCGGTCGGCAGCTATGAGCCTGTATTCATTAGGACCGGGCAGGCGCTCCCCGTCGAAGCCGCGATGGTTTCGAGCGCGGACGTGGAGCTCGAAAGACAGTCTCCTGCGCCGCCTCCGGGAGCAATGGACGCGAGGCCGGCGAGGGATGAGAGCAAGCGGCGCGCGACCGGAAAATGGATGTTGGCCGCGATGCGGATCGCAGTCGTCACGCTCCTCGTCACCGTGATCGTCCTTCTATACATAGTCCTCGGTCAGCGTGGGAAGGTCGAAAGTCTGGCGCTCGCCGTAGCAAAGAACAGAGACGCCCAGGGCGCGGTCTGGGAGCCTTTTCTAAAAAACCCTGAGCCGACGCTGTTGATCCTGAGTAATCCGACCGTCCATCGCGCAGTGACGGGCGCCGACCCTGACGTGGCGACTCGCAGAGCCATCACTCTGACTGCTGAGCAAGCGACCATATTGACCAACGCTTCAGGCGGACGGCTGCCCTTGAAACAGGATAAGCCGCTGCAACTGATTCCCGCCTTCAACATGTACACGGGCATCGGAGAGGCGATCGGCGTTTACCGCCTTTCATCGCTGCTGCAGGCCGTCGGAGAACAGACCCTGCTCAAACAGAGCCGCAGCATCGCGCCTGAGGACCTCCGAGACTACGACATCATTCTGCTCGGCAGCGTCTATTCCAACCAGTGGTCGAAGCCGCTCTCGATCAAAGAAAATTTCGTTTACACCACGCGCGCCACGATTGAAAATCTGGCCCCCGCCCAGGGCGAACAGAACGAGTACAAGGCGGTCTTCGACGATCGCGCCGGAAATCTGCTCGAAGATTACGCGTTGATCACAGTCACTCCGGGCGTCACGGGCCAGAGGACGATCATGGTTCTGGCGGGCATTTACAGCGAGGGGACCGAGGCCGCGGCCGATTTTGTCACCAACGCCAGCTATCTCAACGAACTTAACCAGCGCCTGCGCCAGTTGAGAGGTCAATCCGACCCTCCCAGGTATTACCAGGCGCTGCTCAAAGTCAGAGTCGAAAACTCCTTCCCGACAAAAGTCTCACTACTCACGGTTCGCGAACTGCAAGCGGCGCAGTGAATTACTACTCGATGACAAAAAAGGCATGTTCCTCGGCGATTTGCCGTCCCTGCGTGACGGCCGCGCGAAGCTCGTAGCGGCCGGCCTTAAACGTCTCCATCGGCGCCGAGGCGATGTATGCGATACGCCCTCGGGCGTCGGGCTGCGAGAGTTCGGGAGTGGCGCGCGCGATCACCTGGCCGTCGAGCAGAAACTCCAGCGTCAACCCCGGTTTTTCATTCACGCCCGGAGCCGGATAAACGACGAAGAAGAACGACACCTGTGATCCCGGTTTCTGTTGGATCGCCTCTTCCAGATTGGGAATGATCTTGCCTTGCTCGAAGCGAAGCGGGTTGTCGGCGTCTTTCACGTTCGGGTCAACCGGGTCAATGCGCTTAATGACGGCGACGCTGCTCATACTCAAGCTCTGCGTTGCCGGGGGTACGATGATTACGGCGCGGCGGGCGCTGATCCTGTTCGCCTCGCGGTCCTGCGCCGCGGTTTCGAGCGTATAGCGTCCGGGCGCGAGACGGAAATTGCGGACGAAGACCACATTACCTCGCTTCAGCGCCTGCAGGCGATCAATCGGCCCTTCGAGCGGATAATCCTGACTGAATTTCTGAACGACCTGTCCCTCGACGTTTTTCAACAAGGCCATCGTTGCGAAATGCGCGTGGTAAATCTTCTTTTCCTGATCGGCGACGAGATTCAGATTGGCGAGCGGCGCCTCGAGGATCAACGCGTATTGCGTCCCGTCGACGTTCGACGCAAAACGCATCGCCGTCGCGATGTAATCGAAATCGCGCGGAGGTTTCGCGGAACTTAGCGCGGCGAGCAGCGGCTGCTCGAATCCGAGGAGGTTCGGCCCGGCGCCCTCGTTCGGCGGCAGGGCGAAATAGCCGCTGCGCGTTTGTAACACCACGTCCTCGCGAGACGTTTTTACGGCGACGGCGCGAAATTTGCCGTCGTATTCGCGCGCCTGCGGGACGTAGGAGATTTCGTAATAACTGGAAAGTTCCGCGGCCACGCGTCGCATCGGCGCGCGCAGGTCGTTGGTGTTGGCGACCAGAAAGCCGCCCGTGCTCTCGGCGAGCGACGCCAGATTTTCCTGGGCGTTTTTCATGATCGAGGATTCGGCGTTCTCCATGGCCTTGACCTGTTCGGGAGTGACGGGCTGGACGCCTCGCGACCGCAATTGCTGCTCGTTGGCGCGGGCCGCGGCGGCCAAAGATTCGCGCGCCGCGTCGTTCTGGCGGGCGGTTTGCAATCCGCGCGCGTCAACCGCGTAGAAGCTCACGTTCGCCCGGTTGGCGGCGCCGATGGCGTTGCGGAAGACAGGCGCGAGGTTGGGCGTCAATTGCAACCCTTCCGAGAAGTAGAGCACGGTCTTGCGCCCCGCCAGCCGCTCTTGGCCTCTGATGAGCGAGAGCAGCGAGAAGACCGATGACGCTCCCTGCTGCTCGCGTTGCGCATCGTCGGTCTGGCGCAGCATGTTGATTGTCATTTCGGCGAGTCCGGTGTCGACCTGGATCTGTCCAGTCGCTGCGCCGGAAGCCGCTGCCAGATTCCCCTGGTCGCGAATCAGGTTCCCCAACTCGCGCTGAATGGCTTCCGACAGGTCCGCGAATTGCGACGAGGCGGCGCCAGTCGCGCGATCGACGGCCGTGTTCAATTTCGTGACGTCGTTTGTGAATTGCTGCAGGACTTGCAAACGCCGATCGAGCGCGAAGACAGCGACCATTACGTTCCGTCGCAACTCCGATTTCAAAAACTCCCTGGCCGCGTCGCGCGCCAGTAACCGGCCTTCGTTGTTCAACCGTTCAAAGACCATCGTCACCAGATTGATCTGGCGCAACGGATCTATCGCATTGCCCGGCGACGCGCCCGCCAAGTTGTTCGATGTGGCCTCCGGCGTGGCGCCAGGCCTGTTGTTTGACGCGCCGGCGCCTTCGGCCAGATCTGTCTTTTCGACTTTGCGAAACGAGTTGATATGTTGTTTGACTCCGTCTTCGTAAACTTCGAGCTCGTCCGACTTGAGATCGGTGATTGGACGGCCTTTCTTGTCGCGGGCGACTATGTCGAGCAGAACTTCTTCGGAGCCGATGCGAACCGTCACGCCCTGATCCGAAGTCCGCGGCTTTTGTGTCTGAGGCGCCGTCTTTGTCGGTTCTTGCGCGTTGGCCGCGATTATGACGCCGACAGCAATTATGCTCAG
>DASTMP010000119.1:0-5018 GCA_035714085.1 Blastocatellia bacterium | reverse complement strand
CGTGACTCTTCGAGGAGACGACATTTTGGGCGTGAACCGCCCGGGCCGGCGGCCGGCGTTCTATGGTCAGTTACTGCGACGATTGAGTCAGTTGGTTGCGGCGCGCTCCGACGCGGTGATCATTGTGGCCGACCACATGCGCGACCACGTCCCCTCATCGGCGCCGGTTTATGTCATCCCGTCAGGGCTCGATTTCGATTCTCTCACGCGCCTGCCGCAAAAGGAGGCGCGGCTGAGACTGGGATTACCGGAGGGCGAGCGACTGGTCCTCTTCGCCTGCAACCCGGCGGACGAAAGGAAGCGATACGATCTGGCCAGGCGCGCAGTGGAGACTCTCAACGAAAGATTGCCTGCAAAGTTGATCGTCGCCTGGGGCGTCCCTCACGCCGAGATTCCCATATATATGAGCGCCTGCGATGTCTTCGTTTTCACCTCAAGTCAGGAGGGATCGCCGAATGTGGTGAAGGAGGCGCTGGCTTGCGATCTGCCGGTCGTCTCGGTCGCGGTCGGCGACGTGCGGCAGCGATTGCAAGGCGTCGAAGGCTGTGAGGTCTGCGTCGACGAGCAACCCGAAACCATCGCCGCCGCGCTTGAAAGGGCGCTCAAAAGGGGCGGGCGGATCAAAGGCCGTGAAGCGGTCCAATGCCTGGACGAGAGGCTGCTCACCAAGAAGGTGATTGACATATACTGGACGGTGACGGGGAAGGCGCCGGCGCCGGGGCGTAAAAAATAATATGTGTGGCATTGTAGGAGCCGTCAGTCTCGACGGAGTCCCCATCGATCTATCGGCTTTGCAGAGGATGAATGATCTGCAGGCGCATCGCGGACCGGACGGCGAGGGCTTCATGCTCGGCTGGATCGAAGACGGCGCCTTCAAACACTCGTTCACGCAAGGCGCCGGCCGGTGGAATTCAAATTCTCGCACGCGAGTCGGACTGGGTCATCGTCGTCTGGCGATTATCGATCTGTCGGACCGCGGGCTTCAGCCGATGTCCTCGGACGATGGCTCGACCTGGATAGTTTTCAACGGCGAGATCTATAACTTCAGGAAACTGCGGTCCGATCTGGAATCGCGTGGGTACGTCTTCAAAACCGGCACTGATACGGAAGTGTTGCTGCAATCCTATCTGCATTGGGGCGAAGATTGCCTGGAACGATTGCAGGGGATGTACGGATTTGCGATCTGGGACGGGCGGCGCGGTCGTCTCTTCTGCGCGCGCGACCGGCTGGGGATCAAGCCATTCTATTACGCCACGCCCAAGGGTTATTTCATCTTCGCCTCGGAGATCAAAGGGCTGCTCCCGTTCCCCGGCATTGAGGTGGAAGCCGACGACGACGCGGTGGTGGGTTTTCTGGTCCATGGGAATTGTGATTACGGCGAGCGCACGGTCTTGAAAGGCGTCAAGGCGCTGCTCGCCGGTCACGCTCTGACTCTGGATGTGGCGTCGAAACAGCTCGCGATCAAGCGATATTGGAGCCTGAAGCCGAATCACGATTTGGTCGCGCCAGCGAGCCTGGCGAGCGAAGCGAACCCAGCGAGCCTGGCGAGCGCAGCGGACATGGACGAAGAGCAGGTCACGGCGTTGAGAGAGCGCCTGCTCGACACGATGCGGCTCCACCTGATCAGCGACGTGCGCGCAGGCAGTTGTCTGAGCGGCGGTCTTGACTCCTCGGTCGTCGTCGGACTGATCGGAAAGATTCAGAGCGAGCAGCCCGAGGCTGCCAGTTCGGTCGGAGAGAGCCTTTACACCTTCACTTCCTGCTACGAATACAAGGAGATAGATGAGCGTGAATACGCTTTGGCGATGGCGAATGACGTCAAGGCCAGCCCTCACCTCGTCTTCCCGTCGGCCGAAGATTTTTGGGCGGACTTCGAGCGCATGGCGTGGCATCAGGATATGCCTTTTCACGGGCTTGCGTATTACGCGCAATGGCGTGTGATGCGAGCGGCAAAGGAGGCTGGAGTGAAAGTGCTGCTCGACGGGCAGGGCGGCGACGAGGTCTTCGGCGGTTATGCGAAGTTCCGGTACGCCTATCTGGCTTCGCTATTGCGCTCAGGACGGCTCTTCAAGATCGCCCGCGAAGTGGGCGCGATGATCAAACAAGGCGACAGCAGTTACCTTCTCAACATCAGGAATGGATACCGCTACCTCCCGAAGAGCGCGCGCCGCCTGCTCAATATCGATTCGGTGCTGCAAGCGGCTCTGAGGGCGGACTGGAATCGCGCCGGCGCCGGCGACAGCAGCCCCGCGACGCGCTGGTGGCGCAACGCCGCCGGCTGGCGAAACGGCGCCGGCTCTGGGACCGCGATGCAGCGTATTCAGATTGACGACATCCTGGTCGATACGCTGCCGCTGATCCTGCGCATGGAGGATCGCTCATCAATGGCGTTTTCGATCGAGGCCCGCGTGCCGCTGCTCGATCACAAGCTGGTCGAGTACGGCGTCTCGCTGCCAGACCATCTCAAAGTCCGGCGCGGGTGGAGCAAGTACGCCGTCAGACAGGCTGTCCGTGGAATAATTCCTGAACGCGTCAGACTGCGCAGGAGCAAACTCGGATTTCCAGCGCCGGACCGCCTCTGGGTTCAGCGGGATTTGCGCAAGCAAATCACTGAGTTGATAGCCGACGACTTGCGCTGCCAAAAATACATAGACCCCTCGCATTTGCGCCGCTGGAACACCTCTCCACAAGCCGATGCCGCGACCACGGAATCCTGGCTCGGCCTATTCCGAGTGTTGTCTCTGGAGATGTGGATGCGCGCCTTCAAAGTCTCTTAGCCCCTATACCTAACAGCGAGGCTTACTTACTTATATATGACCAAAATGACCAAATCCAATTCCCTGCGAGTGGCGCTGGTCGGCTGTGGCCGAATCAGCGTGTTCCATATCGCCGCGCTGTCGTCGCTGCCACAAGTCAAGATAGTGGCCGTCTGCGACCTCGATGAAGAGGCGGCGCGCGCGCGGGCTTTGAAAATCGGGGTCGAACATTATTACTCCGACATGGAGACGATGATGAGAGAACGAGGCCCCGACGTCGCGCATATCCTGACGCCGCCGCGCTCTCATCTCAGGTTGGCGCAGATCGCGGCGAAATACGGGGCGCATATGTACATCGAGAAGCCCATGGCCGCGAGCGAGGCCGAAGCCCTCGCCATTCTCGAAGCCGCGCAGAAGAGCGGAGTGGAGGTTTGTCCAGGCCACAGCAGGCTTTTTGATCCGCCATTTCTGGAGGCCTGCGAGCGCATCTACGCGGGCGAGATCGGTCGAATCGTTTCGGTCCGCGCCGAGCAGGGATTCACTTATGAGGCGGCGGCGCGATCCGCGCAGACGCCGTGGAGCTATACCTATGATTGGGGAATCGTGGAGAACCTCCTTCCTCACCCGCTTTCCGTCGCCTGTCACTTCCTCGAAGCGCCTGGAGAGCCTCAGGTCGTGTGCTTCAACCTGGGACGGGTTCGTGAGTCGGCGGTTGAAGAGATCAGGGCGATCATCCCGGCCAAAAACGCCGTGGCGGAAGTCTCGCTCTCGACGCTCAACACGCCTGAAGTCAACAGGCTCGAGGTGGTCGGGACGCGCGGCAGAATCGTGGTGGACTTCAACTCCATGAGCGTGCTCTCCAGTCGCCAGAGCGGATTGCCTTCGGCGGTGACGCGATTCACAGGGAACTTCAACGCCGCCCTGCAGCTTACGCGCTCATCTCTGGCGGTCGCTTCCGGAATAGCTACCGGAAAAGTGAAGCGGTACATGGGGCTGAGGAATCTGATCGCGGAATTCTATAGCTCGCTGCAGAAAGGCGCGCCGCCGCCGGTTCGGGGAGTTGACGGTTTATTAAACGCGCGTTTGATGGATCGGATCAAGAGCGCTTGTCAGGGCGCGGCGAAGCTGAGGGTCGAAGAGGCGCCGGCGGCGGACGGGCGTCCGGCGCCTCGGTTCCTGATCACGGGGGCGTCCGGCTTTCTGGGAGGGCGATTGGCGGAGGTCCTGTCCGCCGACGGCGTCCAAGCCCGAGCCGCCACTCGCTTGATCTCGCGCGCCAAATATCTGCCGAATATCGAATGGGTGAAATGCGATCTGGGGAATGAAGACGAATTGCGCCGCGCTTTATCCGGAGTCGAGACCGTCTTTCATTGCGCCGCTCTCGCGGGGCCTCCAGGCTCGCTGGAACAGTATGAAGAGGCGAACGTCAAAGGCTCCGTTCGTCTGACCAAACTGGCCGCCGAGGCCGGAGTCAAGAACCTGATCTACATCTCGTCGATCTCGGTCTACGGATTGCCGCCGAGCCCGTACATGGATGAAACCGCGCCCTATGACAAGCGGGCGGCCGATCGCGGCTTGTATACTCAGACCAAGCTCGCCGCCGAGGAAGCGATGCTCGAATACGCCAAGAACCACTCTTCTCCGCGCATTATCACGATGCGGCCCGGAACCATATATGGCCCGGGATCAAAACCGCCGATCGGGCGGCTGACATTGCCTTCATCAAACAGCCGGCCCATCGTCGCCGGCAGCCGTCGGGTTCCGATGCCTTTGACTTATGTCGACAATCTGATCGACGCCATGCTGGCGGCGGCCCGGAGCGAATCGCCCACGGGCAGCGTCTACAACGTCATCGATTCGTCTCAATGCGATCAGGGCGAGGTCGCTCGCACACTGCGAACAGTCAGTGGGGTACGCATCCGCCCGATGTTTATCCCTTACTCTCTGGTCTGGATGATGATGTTGGGGATCGATTTGCTCTCGCTGCTTAGTCACAAGAAGTTGGGGACTGCGCGCTATCGTCTCAAGCGCACCCTGGCCGACATGCGCTACCCCTGCGTTGCAGCCAGGGAAGAATTGGGGTGGACGCCGCGCGTCACTCTGTACGAAGGACTGGCCCGCGCCGTCGAGGTTGCAATGGATATCCCGAAAAAGATTGAGCCAGTCGCATCACACGGAGTTGAGCCTACGATGGCTGGCGGCGGGGCGTCCGCCGGCATGACGATGGGCGCCGGGGCGTATCGAGCGACCGGCGGAGATCAG